>CAZERB010000221.1:0-2467 GCA_964514645.1 uncultured Anaerolineales bacterium | reverse complement strand
GGCCCCCGCTAACCACTGTAGCGCAGCCCATCGAACAGATGGCACGGATTGCCACTGAACTTCTAATTCGACGCCTCATCGGTTCTGTGGGCCCCGAGAGGGAACGCATAGTGCTTGAAGCCAGCTTGGTTATCAGGGGTTCTTGCGCTAGGTATGAGGGTGGATGATGGTCGATATCATCGTCCTCGGCAGTTTGAATATGGACTTAGTGGTTAAAGCACCTCATCTACCAAGGCCAGGAGAAACGATAGCCGGACATGGCCTCCAGATGATTCCCGGTGGCAAGGGAGCCAACCAGGCAGCAGCGGTAGCCAGGTTGGGTGGTAACGTGGCCATGATCGGTCGACTGGGGGCCGATGCCTTCGGCGAGCGTTTGCGTGCCAATATGTTACATTTCGGCGTCAATATGGACAATGTCGTCGTAGATGAAGAGAGTGCCACCGGCATAGCCATGATCCTCGTCGATGATCTGAAGGGCGATAATAGCATTGTGATTGCTGCCGGTGCTAACGGCCGGGTCTCCCTTGAGGATCTCGGAAGGGCGGAACCTCTTTTCAGAAAGGCCAAGGCTCTCATTCTCCAATTTGAGGTGCCTCTCCGGGTAGTGGAGCATGCAGCCGAGTTGGCTCGACAGCACGGGCTGAAGGTGGTCCTAAACCCAGCCCCTGCCTACCCTGTTTCCATGGACTTTCTTCTCAAAGCCAACTATCTGATCCTCAACGAAACCGAGATGGAGATCCTCTCTCAACACAAGGTGAGCGGTCTAGAAACCGCTAGGGTCGCCGCCCAAGCCTTGGTCAGAGAGGGCTTGCCGGTGGTCATCCTCACCTTAGGGGAGAAGGGAGCATTGCTGGCCACCCCGCAGGAGATGGTTTATCTGCCGGCGAGGAGGGTCCGGGTGGTAGATACTACCGCCGCTGGCGATGCTTTTGTGGCTGGATTCACGATGGCTTGGCTAAACGGTTTCCCCTTGGATGATGCTGTAAGTTACGCGGTCTGCGCGGGAACGCTCACCGTCACCAAATTCGGGGCCCAGACTTCTCTGCCCTCTGCGGGGGAGGTGCAAGCCTTCTATGAAAAGGATGCTGCGGTGTGAAACCCACTTCTCGGATGGAGGTCGCTTTAGATGAAGAAGATCGGTGTACTTAACTCTCAACTGTCGGCATTGATAGCGAGCATGGGGCACGGTGACTATATAGTCATCGGCGATGCGGGGTTGCCCGTTCCCCAGGGTGTAAAGTGTATAGACCTGGTATTGAAACCAGGAGTGCCTGGCTTTTTCGAGACAGCGGAGGCCGTAGCCAGCGAGTTGAAAGTGGAGCGCATCATCATCGCTGAGGAGACAGAAGAAGTCAGCCCCCAGATCAGAGAGGCGCTGTTGCAGCTCTTTGAGGGAGTAGAGGTCGAAATGATTAGCCACGAGGCTCTGAAGCAGAGATCGAAGCAGGCCAAAGCGATGGTTCGGACTGGTGAGTTTACCCCCTATGCTAACGTCATTCTAGTATCCGGTTGTCTCTTCTGAGGCAGGATATGAGCCCGGTTGATTGTTCGAAGGAGTGGGAGGAGAGAAGATGAAGGAAACTATGCTGGCTGCTGTCTTTGAAGGCGACGGCAGGTTGACGTTGAAGGAGGTGCCCGTTCCCAAGATTGAGCGGAGCGACCAACTGCTCCTTAAGGTGGAAGCAGTAAGCATCTGCGGCACCGATGTTCATATCGTTGAGGTTCCACCGGGCTACATAGCCACCCCAAACACCATCCTGGGACATGAGTTCGTCGGCAAGGTCGTGGAGGCTGGCTCCGGAGTGACCCACATTCACATCGGCGACCGAGTGGTGGTAAACCCCAACGAATTTTGTGGTGTCTGCGTCTACTGTCGGAAGAATCTGCCTAATGAGTGTGAGAAGATCGTGGCCTTGGGCATCCATGCCGATGGTGCCTTCTCCGAATACTGCCGGGTATCGGGTAAGGTAGCTTATCAGATATCCAAAGATGTCCCAGCAGAGTACGCCGCTTGTGCCGAGCCGCTAGCCTGCGTCATCAACGGCACGCAGAAGGTAAACGTGCACCCTGGCGAAACGACAACGGTTATCGGAGCGGGGCCCATCGGATTGCTGATGGCCATGCTGTTCAAGGCTGCAGGTGCGAGCAAAGTCATCATCGCCGAGAAAGCGCCCTATCGCGTGGAGCACGCTCGGAAGATGAGCATCGGGCGCGTCGTGGATGTCAACACGGAGAACCTCAAGGAGGTTGTTACGGAAGAGACGGGGATCGGGGCTGATGTCGTGGCTGACGTCGTTGGGTCGCAATTGTCCAGCGCGATAGATCTGGCCCGCAAGGGGGGCAAAGTGCTGGTCTTCGGGGTGAACACAAAGGCCATCGCCCAGTTCCATCAGTGCGATGTCACTTTCAAAGAACTGCAGGTCCTGGGCACGTGGCTGGCCAATGCTACTTTCCCGGAGGCGGTTAG
>CAZERB010000220.1:0-2474 GCA_964514645.1 uncultured Anaerolineales bacterium | reverse complement strand
TGCGTGTCCAGAAAGGCGGCCACGAACTCCCCCGCAAAGTGGAGGGAATAGTCATTTATCCTCTTATCCGAGCGTCCGAAGCCCGGCAGATCCAAAGCATAGACCTGGTAGCCTTGGGAGAAGGCCCGGATATTATATCGCCAGTAGTCGCAGGAGGCTCCCAGGCCATGGATCAGAAGGAGTGGACTCCCCTGGCCTGTGACCCAATAGCGGGTATTGATCTTCCCCACCTCTACATATCTGTCTTCAGGGTTCTCCATCAAAAGACTCCTCAGGGGAGAAGGTGCCCATCACCGGCGGTTCAACCTCCCTCGATATCATAAGCAGACAAGCAGTCTCTGTCAATCCCTATCCCGCTCTATCCCGGTTCCTATAGGCGGATCCACCTATTGACAAAAATCAATTAAAATGGTAAAATAATAAAGAATGTATGAATTACCACCACATCGGCAAGCCTTTTGAGATGTTACCGACATCCTTTTGGGCCGCGTCAACCATCTTTTGCCCGGCCAAATCGAACCTATCGGAAGCCTGTTTAAGGAGAAAGAGGATGGACAGCCGTAAGAGGGGAAAAAACAGAGAGGACATCACCGAGCGCAAGCAGGTGGAGGAGGCGCTGCGTGAGGCACAAGACCAACTGATACGCAAGGAGCGTCTGGCCATTCTGGGACAGTTGGCCGGCGGGGTGGGCCACGAACTGCGCAACCCCCTGGGGGTGATCTCCAACGCCGTCTACTACCTCAAGACCATTCTCCCCGACGCTGACGAGACCATCAAGGAATACCTGGAGATGATCTCCGCAGAGGTCCGCGACGCGGAGAAGATAATCTCAGACCTACTCGATCTCTCACGCACCAAGCCCGCCGAGAGCGAGGAGATAGCGGTCTCCCAACTGGTAACCCAGCTCCTAAACAGTCAACCTCCACCCAAGAAGGTGAAGGTGACCACCAAGAGTTAGGCAGGGTTCTTGGCCGGCCTGTCAAGAAGAGGAAGTGAGTTAAGAGGTGCGTACGAAGGCAAGCATCCTCATCGTAGAGGATTACCCCGAGTTCAGGCAGACCCTCTCCGACATCCTGAAACCCCGAGGCTGGTCCATCGATGTCGCGGGCACGGGCCGAGAGGCGCTATCGAAGGCCAAAAGCGGCTCCTACGACGTGGCCCTAGTAGACCTTCGCCTGCCTGACATGGTGGGCACAGAGTTATTTGGGCCTTTACAGCGGCTTAGCCCCCAAACGGCTATCATCGTCCTCACCGGCTTCGCCGACCTTGAAAGTGCCATAGAGGCGCTGAATGTCGGCGCCTTCGCTTATCTGACCAAGCCCGTCCAAGTAAAGGAGCTGTTATCCAAGATCGAGGCGGCTCTGAGAAAACAAGCCGTTTCCAAACGTGAGGAGCGCCTCAAGAGGGTATATTGGAGAAGATCCATCATTGATAAACTCGCCAAGACATACAACCGTCGCTATTTCGACGAACTACTGCTTCAGGAAATGGCCCGCAGCGAAAGATATGGCCGTCCCTTCGCCCTCTTGATGGTAGATATCGATGACTTCAAAGCCTACAACGATGCTCATGGTCACCTGGAAGGGGATCGCGCTTTGCAGCAAATAGCCTCTCTCTTTAAGCGCCATGGCAGAAGAGCCGATTCCTTGGCTAGGTATGGTGGTGAAGAGTTCGCTCTAATCATGAGGGAGGCAAAGAAGGAAGAGGCGTTGGTCCTCGCTGAGCGCCTACGAAGCGCGGTAGAAAACGCTCACCTTAAAGGGGACAAACCGATCTTGCTATGGAGGTTGACTATTAGTATCGGCATCGCCGCCTATCCCACCGACGCGACTAGCGCAGAAGAACTGGTAGCGCGAGCCGATGAGGCCCTTTATGCTGCCAAAGCGAGGGGGAAAAACAAGAGTTGTCTCTATAATGCTGCTAGACCTCAAGGCGACCTCCCACAAGATCGCCTTGAGGGCAAACCGCAACCACTCCAAAAGGCTCTTTGAAGTGATCTTATTTGAATGTAGAGGTATTGGCCCAGATGGATAACAAGCCAACTATCCTCATCGTAGATGATGACCCCAAGTTCAGGAAGACGCTTTCCGACATCCTCAGGGCCAAGGGTTATAGAGCCATAGCCGCGGCCAAGGGAAAGACAGCCCTAGATAGGGTCAAGGAGGAGATGCCTGCCGTAGCCATCATCGACCTGAAGTTGCCAGACATGGATGGTCTGAAGATGATGAGGGAGATCAAGAAGCGCTCCCCGGACACGGAGTGCATCGTCCTCACCGGGCACGCCTCACAGGCATCGGTCATCGAAGCGGTCAACCTGGGCGCCTATGCTTATGTGGAGAAGCCTTACGATGTCGAGCAACTGGTGCTGACTATCCGCAGAGCAATTGAGAAGCGGGCCGCCGAGGAGGTGCTGCGGGAGAGCGAGGCGAGGTATAAGGAACTTGCTGACAGTATCGCCGATGTCTTCTTTGCAA
>CAZERB010000219.1:0-2481 GCA_964514645.1 uncultured Anaerolineales bacterium | reverse complement strand
CCGCCGATGGGGTCACTCAGCGAGATGGGGATATGCCCGTCTGCCCCTCGGGGGGGCTCTTAGGGGTGGGCAACCCCATCGCTGCCGCTGGTCTCATGAAGGTGGCTGAACTCTTCTGGCAACTCCGCGGCGAGGCGGGGAAGCGCCAAGTCCCCGGCAAGCCTCGAACCGGCCTGGCTCAAGCCTGGGGCGACCTCATGCAGGTGGGCACGGTAGTGATATTAGGCATCTAAGGAGGGAAGATGATAGGTTACGGTTTCAACATCAAAGTCACCGTCAAAGAGATCAGCGGCGACTGTGAGATTCACAAGGTCGGCGACGAGATACTCTATGATGGGTTGACCTTTGAAGGCAAGATATGCTCCTCCGCCCTCGCCTCCCTCTTCCCTCATCTCTATGCTCTGGCTTGGGGAGCAGAGTTCCCTTGGGACGAGGATAAAGATATTACCACCTGGGCCTGTCCCGACCGGGGCAAGGTGATATTCGAACTCAGACGGGACAGAAGCAACCCCTGGTACCAAAAGGAGAGATAGAGATGAGCATCAACATCAAAGATTTCCCCGGCACGCCTCTGAAGGAGTCGGATTTCAAGGAGAAGAAAGTCCTATGTACCCGCTGGGTGCCCAAACTTGAGTACGCCTGGGACGCAGGAGTGGCCATAGGCCGGTATCTCGCCGAACTGAAAAAGGGCCGCATCATCGGCATCAGATGTCCCGAATGTCGCCGCATCATGGTCCCTCCCCGGATGTTCTGCGAGTGGTGCTTTCGGCCCCTCAACGATTGGGTCTATCTTGAGGACACCGGCACCGTCAACACTTTCTCGTTGTGCTACGTCACCTGGGATATGCGCCGGGTGAAGGAGCCGGAGATACCCGCGGTCATCGAGATCGACGGCGCCTCGCCCGGCCATGGCATCATGCACCGCCTGGGCGAGATCGATCCCCAAGAGGTGGAGATCGGCATGAGGGTCAAAGCCGCCTGGAAGCCTGAAGAGGAACGGGTAGGGGCCATCACGGACATCAAATACTTCAAACCCGTCTAATGTCCAATGACCAATGAGCAAATGACCGAAACTGGTGAAAGGCCGCCTTTTGACATCAAGGAGAGAACCCTTGCCTTCGGCGTACGAGTGGTGAAGGTGGCTCAGCGCTTACCCAAGACTATCGCTGGCCGCGAACTTGGCAAACAAATAATCCATTCAGGCACCTCGATTGGGGCCAACGTAGAAGAAGCCGATGGCGCAACCTCTAAGAAAGACTTCATTCACAAGGTGGGCATAGCCCGTAAGGAGGCAAGGGAAACTAGGTATTGGCTACGGATAATAGGTTCGACCCTCATGAATGATCAAGAGATAGAGTCTTTGACTAACGAATGGGATGAACTAGTCAAAATCCTCAGCAAGATCATCCAAACCGCCCGTGCTAGAAGGCTAGCGTTGGGATTTGGACATTGGTCATTGGGATCTTAATTAGGAGGTAAATATGTCCCTCATTGAGCGCATAACCAGACTGGACCAGGTAAAGGCCTGGTACGGCAATATACCGATAGAGAGCCGCTACACCGCCGGGGTCGCCGGAGAGAAGTTTCTCCGAGCCATCAAAGACAAAGGGGTTATCATGGGGGCCAACTGTCCAGGGTGCCAACTCACCTACGTCCCCCCTCGTCTCTTCTGCGAACGCTGCTTTGCCCAATTGGAGGAATGGGTGGAAGTAGGAAGCCAGGGCGCGGTGGAGACCTACACCGTCCTCCATGTAGATCTAGACGGCAACCCTTTGGAGGAGCCCAAAATAGTCGCTTTGGTTAACATAGACGGCACTCATGGGGGCCTAGTTCACTTCTTGGGCGAAGTCGAACTCGACGAACTCTATATCGGCCTCCCCGTAGAAGCGGTCTTCAAACCCAAAAAGGAACGAGAGGGCTCGATCCTCGACATCCGCTACTTCAAGCCGGGCTAGAGAGTTAGCGATCCCATGAGAGCGGTGATTCTGGTTGGCACAAGAAGGGTGGAAAGCCGGTCTTGATCGTTGAAGCCTCTTGCCCGACTGGGGCTCTTCCCATGCCAACTTTTCCCCTTCTTATCGCTGACCATCACCAATCTTGGAGGTGAATAGAGTATGGAAACCCTTTTAGAAGGCAAAGGTGAACTGATAGGCTGGCACGACCCCGATGAGAACCGCAAATGGGTCCGGGAGAATAAATCCCCCGACCTGCGGGATAAACGGATGAGCGTGAAGGAAGCGGTCTCTCGGTTCGTCCGCGATGGAGATTTTATCGCCATGGGCGGCTTTGGCCATATTCGGGTCTCCATGGCCGCCATTTATGAGATCATTCGCCAGAGGAAGCGAAACCTGGTCATGGCCGGCAAGACCGCTGTCCATGATATAGACATCCTCATCGGTGCAGGTTGCGTGAATAAGGTCGAGGTAGCCTACTGCTTCGGCCATGAGTTGCGCGGCCTCTCCCCGGCTGGACGGCGAGCGG
>CAZERB010000218.1:0-2501 GCA_964514645.1 uncultured Anaerolineales bacterium | reverse complement strand
TCTTTGTTGCGGATGAGCACGTAACTCCCGTAGCCTAAGCCGGGGTTGCCGTAACTACCTCCGTCGAAGATCAA
The DNA here is from genome assembly GCA_964514645.1 of uncultured Anaerolineales bacterium. Classification (GTDB taxonomy): domain Bacteria; phylum Chloroflexota; class Anaerolineae; order UBA7937; family UBA7937; genus UBA7937. The sequence goes on along the minus strand of CAZERB010000218.1, from coordinate 2,427 downwards.
GGTGTAATCTGGCTTTCCCATAGCCTACTCACCGTGTCTCCTGGCCCACTTCCGCCCCTGGCCTGCCATCGCCAGGGCAGGCAGGACTGGGCCAAACCCCCGGCCTGACAAGTACCGGGGCAGGCCGACAGGGTCTAGCGATAATCCTCACGAGGCGGGTGCCAACCATCTATGGCCTTGGTTGGCAGATGAAGAACTTTGCCCCCGTGTTCCTCGTTTGGCGGGATGGCGACACCTTCGCCTTTCCCTATGACCCTTGTTTCGTTTCCCAACGTGAACTCCATCTCCCCCTCGATGATGAAGGTGATCTGTTCGTGGGGGTGTTTATGCATAGGCACTATAGAATGGGGGGCAAAGTCGAAGAAGGTTAACATCACCTTGTCCAAGTAAACAGCGCGTCGGCTTACCCCTTCCATCGCTTGAGTTGAGGTCAGTTTATCCACTTTGAAGAAAGGCATCTTTGCGGCCTCCTTTATCCTATCACCACGAGCACTTGATCTTTGTCCACTACCTGGCCCGGGGAGACGCGGATCGCTTTCACCCTTCCCGCCCTGGGCGCACGTAGTTCGTTTTCCATCTTCATCGCTTCTAGGATTATGAGCCCCTGGCCGATCTTCACCTCTTGGCCTGGGTTAGCGGCCACGGCGACTACCAAACCGGGCATGGGGGCCTTCACCGCCACCTCCCCTGATGGAACCTTCCCTGGAGCCTCCATGAGACGCCTGGCGCGCTCGTCCGTCACGCAAACGGTGTACATCTCCCCCTCTAGAAGTATGCGGAACTCTTCCCTTTCCCGCTCCACTATCAGTTCGTAGGAGCGGTTGTCTAGGAGTAAGGAGAAGAGGGAGTAACCATCGATGTTCTGGATGTCTACCTGGTGGCGAACGCCGTCTATCTCTATCTCTCTATCGCCGCCCACTTCGATGTTGTAGGACTCGTCGCCCACGGTGACCACGTATTTCACCGCTGCATAGCCTCCCATCTGCCGGCGCGCTTCCAGGGGCTCCCCTCTTCCGCCTTGCGGGATGGTATCATGGCGATAGCCTTCTGTCTTCTCTGGTATGAAAGGAGCGCCGCGGCCAGGACAGCCACCTCTGCGTGCTCCGCCTCCTTCTCCACCAGGGAGAAGCGCTTCTCCACGAAGGTGGTATCTATCTGTCCGGCGATGAAGTTGGTATGGTCTAGGAGCCGCTGGTGGAAGGGGATGGTGGTCTTGACCCCTACGATACGGTATTCGCTCAAAGCGCGCCGCATACGAAGGATAGTCTCCCCTCTCGTCTCGCCCCAGACGATCACCTTGGCGATGAGAGGGTCGTAGTAGAGGGAGACCTCGAACCCTTCGTAGAGGCCACTCTCCACTCGAACACCGGGGCCGGTAGGCTCGCTTAGAGCCGTGATGCGGCCTATGGAGGGGAGGAAGTTGTTGAAGGGGTCCTCGGCGGAGATACGACATTCGATGGCGTGTCCCTTGAAGTGCACGTCTCTTTGTTTATATCGCAACTTGCGCCCTGAGGCGATGCGAAGTTGCTCTTTGACGATATCAATGCCCGTGACCAGTTCCGTTACCGGATGTTCCACCTGGACTCGGGTGTTCATCTCTAGGAAATAGGACCTCTTCTCTTTGTCCAACAAGAACTCGATAGTGCCCGCGCTGACGTAGCCCGCCGCCCGTGCTACTTTGATGGCTGCTCTCCCCATCTGATCTCGTAGTCTCTCATCCACAACTGTGGAAGGAGCCTCCTCTACCATCTTCTGATGGCGGCGTTGGATGGAACACTCCCGCTCCCCTAGATGGATCATGTTGCCATGCATATCGGCCAGGATTTGGAACTCTACGTGGCGCGCTCCTTGGATCACCTTCTCTAGATATAAGGTCCCATTTCCGAAGGCCGATTCCGCTTCCCTGTGGGCGGAGGCCAGGGCCCCGGGCAACTCCTCGAAGGTATGCACCAGCCGCATCCCCTTGCCTCCACCGCCAGCCAGGGCCTTGACGAAGAGAGGATAGCCCAGTTTCTCGGCCTCGGCTAAGAGTTCATCGTCCCCCATCTCCTCGTAGGTGCCGGGTATGACGGGGACGCCCGCTTTGCGGGCCAGGCGACGAGCCGCGAGTTTGTCCCCGGCGGCGGAGATAGCGTCTGGCGGCGGCCCTATGAAGATGAACCCTGCCTCTTGGCAGGCGCGGGCGAACTCCGGGTTCTCCGCCAAAAAGCCGTAGCCGGGGTGGATGGCGTCGGCCCCGCATTTACGAGCCACATCTATTATCTTGTCGATGCGGAGATAACTATCCTTGGCCGGGGCCGGGCCGATATGGTAGGCCTCATCGGCGTAGCGGACATGAAGGGCGGTGCGATCCACATCGGAGTAAACCGTGGCCGTCTTCACGCCTAGTTCCCCACAGGCGCGAAGCACCCGGACGGCCATCTCACC
>CAZERB010000217.1:0-2519 GCA_964514645.1 uncultured Anaerolineales bacterium | reverse complement strand
CGTCGATGGTGGCCTCGATGGTGGCTCCGGTGGCTATCCCGTCATCCACCAGGATTACCCTTTTCCCCTCCAAGTCTGGTGAGGGCCGGCTCCCTCGGTATCTCCTCATGCGCCTTTCTATCTCCTCCCGCTCCCTCGCTGATTGAGCCTTGATATACTCTTCGGAGACCCCCAGCCGAGAGGCCAAGGAGCGGTCGAGAATGAGAGTGCCATCGCTGGCGATGGCTCCGATGGCTAACTCGGGGTTGTAAGGTGCGCCAATCTTGCGGGTGATGTAAACATCCAGAGGAGCGCCCAAAGCCTTAGCCACCTCTGACCCTACCACCACCCCGCCCCTAGGGATAGCCAGAACGAGGAGGTTCTCCTTGCCTTTCAGGAAGGACAGTTTTTCCCCTAGGAGCCTACCGGCCTCCCGGCGATCTCGGAATATCATTCGGCCTGCCTCTTTTTAGCCCAGGCGATGGCCCTCTCCACCGCCTCAGCAGGGCTTTTGGCCTCAACGATCCCGGTGTAGCCCTCTTTCTTCAGGCCCCAGGTGTCCAGCCCCACCACAGGGATGCCAAGTTTGCCGGCGTGGCCTATCTCCGACAGCGTGCCATACCCGCCGCCCAAGGCGATGGCCGCCTGAGCCGAAGCAACCACGATGACGTTCCTTGCCTGGCCCATCCCCGTGGCAACGGGGATATCGACGTAAGGGTTGGCATCGCCAGGGTTCGTGCCCGGCAGTACGCCCACCGTCGTCCCCCCGGCGCTCTTGGCCCCCCGGCAGGCGGCTTCCATCACTCCCCCCAACCCTCCACAGATGAGGATAGCGCCCTTCTCCGCTAGCCTCCGCCCCACTTCCTCGGCTAACCTGGCCACCCCCGGCGTGCACTCCCCCGCTCCGATGACGGCGATAATCATCCTCTCTCCAAAGGTATCGTTTCCAGGCGGCTATACTGGGCGCCAGAGGGAAGGAGTACGCTTTTCATGAGACTTATCCCCCCTACCTCCATCTGGCCCAGGTCACCCACAGAGGTGGCGGAGACGATGCCTCCTACGATGCGACGCGCTCCCCCATGAGCCTCTTTCTTGACCCGGCCCAAGGTGAGGTGGGGACGAAAAGGTTGCCCTTCGGGCTTGAAACCCAAGGTCGCGAGGTTCTCCTCCACCCGCACCTGCAGTTGGTTGAGCCTGCCCGTCTCCTCCTGCACTCCCACCCAGACGACTCGGGGGTTACTCGTATTGGGGAAGCAACCGAGGCCGGAGACGTGTATAATGAAGGGGCTAAGCCCCGCACAAGCCTCTTTAAGCGCGGCGGTGATCTCTTGGATCCTATCGGCGGGAACGTTGCCTAGAAACTTGAGGGTGAGGTGAACATTCGCCGGGTCCACCCAACGGAGATGGGGGGTAGCGATCTTCCCCTTGAGCATCTCCTGCACTCGTGTCAGTTCGCTTCTGATGGCTGCACTTAACTCGATGGCTACGAAGGTGCGTATCTCTTCCATCCTTAACCCATTATATCATAGCCTAGGCTCGCTTCCAATACCTTTCGCACGGACCTCTTTCCGGGGCTAGACTGGTGGCATAGGCTCGCACCCGCCGCCCCATCGTCTCCTTCGTCCTGAAGAGCATGAATATCTGCGACCCATAGAGGGCTATGGCCTCTGTCTTCTCTTCGATAGTGTCGGCTATCCCCTCCAGCCTGGGCGACCATTCTTCTCTACCACCTAGAGCCAGAAGTAAGGCTTCTTCTCTCTCAACGTAGGGGAAATCCTCATAGTAAGTCACTGGGTACCCTTGCCGTCTCAAGGAATCCGCCGCTCTCTTGGCTATCCGATGGTCCACATGATGGCCCACGGCCAAGGGAGCGTAAATGAGAGGCTTCCTCTGCCGCCTGGCTACCTCTTCGATGGCGGAGGCGAGTTCAACAGGCAATTCCTCGTCCTTGGGATCTATCGCCCCGAAGAGGGCCCTGTTGCTTCGATAAAGAAACCTCGGGAACCCTCGGTAGATCGCGTCCAGGAAATCTAGGTGAAGGGGATCTGCGCCTAGACGGCTAAAGGCTGCCCGATCTTCCTGGCGACGATGGCCCACGGGGTCTGGGGGGTTGCCCCACGTGAGGTGGAGAAAACGGGCAAAGGGAGAAAGGTGCTCATAAGAGGGGATGCCGGCGAAGAGGGTGATCACGAGTACTCTCTCGCCAGCCAGGGTCTGTTTCCTTATCAAGCCGCCGCAGGAGAGGACGACGTCGTCCAAGTGGGGGGAGAGGTAGAGATGGTCATACTCCGCTTTCGACACGAGGTTTCGACCTTTCTTGCCCACTGAATTAGAGACACGCTAAACAGACTATCATCTCTCCTTGCCTGGGTCAAGCCTTGACAAGGGCGCTAACTGTGCTATGATTTGAAGCCAAAGGAGGGTGGACAATGAAGCACGTGATATCGGCTTTGCTCTTGATCTCGTTTCTTGTAGTCGGCTGCAGACCGTCTGTGGCTCCTTTGGCCGCCACGCCCAAGCCTCGCGGCACCGATACCCCC
>CAZERB010000216.1:0-2520 GCA_964514645.1 uncultured Anaerolineales bacterium | reverse complement strand
GGTCGGTATCCGAAGGGAGGCGAGGAAGATAATAGCCATAATCGGGCCGCCGAAGGCTGCTCTCTGCATCTCCAGCAGGTCATCCTTTGGTATCACGATGACTCGGCGCCGGAGTGCGAGGATGAAGAGAATGGAACTCGTGATGGCTGCGGCGGCCATAAACACCGGGAAGAGGGTCATGCCGAAACCGGCTATCGTGGGGCGTGGGGATAGCACCAGCCGGAAAAAGAAGGGGAGAAGGGTAACAGAGTAGGTGAGGAATATCGTTCCCCAAAGGAGCGTCTCGTCGTAGTAAAGAACAGCGGCGAAGGCTCGGAATAGCTCTCCCCACAAGGTTATGATCACGATGAAGGTGAAGGCGAAGTAGAGAAGGGCCATCACTAGGTCCTCCCTCCCCCCTATGGCAAAATCGGTTAGAGAGAAAGCGCAAAGCCCAAGGGCCATGGCGAAGACCGAATTCGTCATGGCCTGGACTTTTTGGGTGAGGGCTCTTTTCGATTCTACGAGGCTTGGTGCCTCCCCCTCTTGTTCGGAGATGTGCCACTTCGCTCCGTGTTCTACGATCCCGTCAATCACCATCATTAGGAGAAAAGGGGCTAACCAGGCCCCGATCCTCATAGGGAGTTGCCACAGAGGTGGGGGAAGGTAGGCTGTGACTTGATGTAGGTGGGTCTCGATAGTTGCCTCGGGGGGGATGCGGAGCGACAGCAGGAAAACGGCGCAGTATATGAGAAGCATAGGGGTCGTCGTCCTCATCTCAATCAATTCAGGTTTGGGGATAGCAAGGGCCTGGCGGAGGACTATTATTTGAGTCAGAGCGCCCAAGAGGGAGAGGACTCCCATAACAAGGGGGAAAAGGTCGTAGCCCATCTTCTTGGTTTCCGGTTCTGAGGAGATCATTAACCGCAGACAGAGAGGCATCACTACCAAAAGCGCCCCGAGAAGGAAACTGATGGTAAAAAGCCGGTCATCATAGCGGGCTAGGGCGAGCGATCTAGAGACCGTCCTCCAGAAGATGATGGTCAAGAAGAAGAGGAGGGAAAAGTAGATAAGCGCGAGGCCAACATCTCGCATCTCCTCTATGGCGAAGCCGGTTAAAGAGTAAGCGCTTAGTCCAAGGGCCAGACCTAGAAGGCTGTCCAGGATGGTCGAGGATCTCTCCTTGAGTATCTCCTTCCACCGCTGCTCCATCGCTTCACCCCTTCATCATCTCCACGAATCAACATCCCTACATCCCAAATCTCATCCCCTCCGTTTGGTTCCCAGTCTACTCCCAAACCAAAACGCCGTCAACTCAGACAACAGCACTTGGAGCCCCATTCCCTAAGCCTTCAGGTCCTCCTATACTCTGTTAGCTCTTTTCCCTTCATCTCCCCGGTCGGATGAGCCCATCTCTCCTCAGGCCCAGATGAACTCATTGTAAGGGTCACGGTATCCTGAACGGGAAGCCACTTTTCGGAGGAGAGGTGGCTCTTTCTCCATCGCGGGCCACCTTTGTGCTAGAGCGCTCTTTGAAAGCAACAAAAGGCGCCCCTGATCTTGTCCTAAGGTTTGTTCCCTGCTATACTGGGGAAAAAATCGAAGGGACCTCCCATGGGCTTTTTCGGCAAGAAAAAAACTCCCTCCGACCAAGATGCCATCTGGGTCTATGTACAATGTGATAAATGCGGGGAGAAACTCCGCATCCGAGTCGACCGGCGTTATGACCTCGAGCCCGACCCTGAAGGGGGATACTTCCTAAGGAAGGAGATGATGGACGGTCGATGCTTCCGGCTCATGTACGGCGAAATCCGCTTCGACCGAGACTACAAAATCCTTTCCCAGGAGTTATCCGGCGGCCATTTCATCACCAAGGAGGAGTTCGAAGCGCAAGAATAGGCGCTGAACGCTCTAGAAGTTATGCTCTAGGGATTTGCCTCGTTCCTAGGCCTATAGGCGAATGGGCTTCGCGCCATAACCAAAGGAGCAAAAGATGAGGACTCTAACCATCGGCGGACTGACCCTAGCCAATCTGGCTTTCACCGTGGTCAGCAACAGCGGCCTTAAGTTGTCGGCTGCCAGTCCAGGCTGGCAAGGTTTTCTTTGGTGGCAGATCGTAGGCAACTTTTCCGGCTTTTTAGGCGTATTGGCCTTCACCTTCCTCTTACGCTTCATCTCCCTCCACCTGGCTTTCACCCTCACCGCCGGCCTGGGCTTTCTCTCCGTGCAGGTCATCGCTGCCCGGTTTATCTTCCAAGAACCTATCTCTATGGTCCAGTGGTTAGGGACGGTCATCACCACGGCAGGGATTATCATCATCTCCTGGGGAAAATAGGGACCTACATTGGCCAGACTGAGCGCCATCGCCAGGTCAGTGATCAGTCGATTCGACTACTTCCTACGCCGCTTATACGGTATCCGTGAGTTTACGCCAGAAGACGACTGCATCGTCAGGATCGCCTTCCGCAAGAGCGCCAGGGAGTTGACCCTCTCCGACGGGACGAAGATCCTCAAAGGGGAAACGATAGGCGAACTCCACTT
>CAZERB010000215.1:0-2552 GCA_964514645.1 uncultured Anaerolineales bacterium | reverse complement strand
TGGTAAGCGTAGCCAAGCAATATATAGGCCGAGGGATGTCTTTCCTGGACATCATCCAGGAAGGCAATATCGGATTACTTCGAGCGGTAGAGAAGTTCGACCATCATCGGGGATACAAGTTCAGTACCTATGCTACCTGGTGGATCCGGCAAGCGATCAGTCGGGCTATAGCCGACCAGGCGCGCACCATCCGCATCCCCGTTCACATGGTGGAGACAATACACCGCTTGAGCCGTGCCTCTCGGCAGTTGGCACAGAAATTGGGGAGGGAGCCCACCCCAGAAGAGATTGCGCTAGAGATGGAGGATATCCTCCCTGAGGAGGACAAACTAGCCATCGAAGAGGCGTGGGGGAGGAACGAGCCTCTGGATTTGAGCCTGGAGCGTCGGCTCAGGAGCGCTGCGGCGAAGATAAGGAGGATAATGCGCCTCTCCCAGGAACCTATGTCTTTGGAGATGCCCATCGGGGCCGAAGAGAGTAGCTCGTTGGGCGATTTCATCGAGGACGAGTCAGTCCTTGGCCCTATGGACGCTGCCTCTCGAGAACTCCTGAAGGAGCAGATGCAAGATGTTCTAGATTCCTTAAGCGAGCGAGAACGGAAGGTGCTTGAACTTCGCTTTGGGCTGGCGGATGGGCATAGTCGGACATTGGAGGAGGTAGGTGAGGAGTTTGGGGTGACCCGAGAGCGGATCCGCCAGATCGAGGCCAAAGCGCTGCGTAAGTTACGCCACCCCATCCGTAGCCGGAAGCTGAGAGATTACTTGGCTTAAGGTTCACCTTGACCTCGCCCTGAAGAAAGGTTGACGATATTCAGTCCGTAAGGTATAATAGGTATTGATCGTTCCTCGGTAGCTCAATGGTAGAGCAGCCGGCTGTTAACCGGCTGGTTCCAGGTTCGAGTCCTGGCCGAGGAGTAGGCTAAATTTAGTGCCCCTTCATCGGACAAATAGTACGGAGGCGATTACCCTCCATGAATCGTCTGGGCCCTCTTCCTCGCCATCATTGGCGCCATCACCTGGCTAGCCATCTTCGATACAACTATCACCCTCGAACCAACAGGTACTGCGATGAACCATCTGCGGGAGTTCAAGCCCCCTCTTTAGAACCCGGAAGAGTTCGTCCTGAGTTCAGTCCGAAGGAAGTGGTCCCGATGTTTTGGCTCGCCTACGCCAGGGCGTTGACTTGATATGCTCAAGGTGCTAAGATTCAGTTAGTTGTACAACTCACAATCAACGACCACTGTTGAACATCATGTGGGATTTGGAGGGGCGATTGAAAGGCAGGAAAGAGGCTCGCTGCTTTTCTATGCAGAGGGTTATCCATCTCGTAGCCCAAGAAGTGAGAGATATTCGGAGGCGAGGTCAATGAAAAAATGGTCGTGGGGTTTGCTACTGTTAGCCTTGGCTGTCGGGTGTGGAAGGGCTGCTGAGCCCTCTTCGACACCGACAGCCATGCCTGCGTACACCCCGATAAAGGTAGTAGCTACCCCCACAGCGGTAGCGCCCCCACCAACACCCACTCCTCTTCCTACGGAGACAAAAGAGGAGAAGATGGTCCTCATCCCAGCCGGTGAGTTCACCATGGGTAGCGACCATGGAGTGGAAAGGCCGCCCCATCAGGTCTTTGTTGAGGCCTTCGAGATCGACATCTTCGAGGTGACTAACGAGGAGTTCGAGAGGTTCGTGACTGAGACGGGCTATGAGACGGAGGCGGATAAAGGAGGGGAGAGCCAAACCTGGCGCTCCTATGCTGAAGGGAAGCCCAAACACCCCGTGGTAAAGGTCAGCTGGAATGATGCCCAAGCATATTGCCAATGGGCCGACAAGAGACTCCCCACCGAGGCGGAATGGGAGAAGGCTGCCCGGGGCACCGAAGGGTACATCTACCCTTGGGGAAACGAGTGGGACTCCACCAAGGCCAATGCTAAGGAGGGAGGCCATAGAGGCACAACTATCGCCGGCTCCTTCCCTGGGGGGGCCAGCCCCTACGGCGTCATGGATATGGCGGGGAACGTCGCCGAGTGGACGAGCGACTGGTTCCAGCCGTATCCGGGGTATCCAGGCGGTGACGAGTGGGCTCAGTATTTCGGCGAGAAGTATAGGGTGATCCGTGGAGGCGGCTGGTTCAGCGATAAGGATCAAGTGCGCGTCACTTTCCGGAGCTGCAGCTCCGTTGAAGCGGCCAACGACGACGTTGGCTTTCGCTGCGTCCGTTAGTCTCTGGTACACCTCTCCCTAGCGGCAAGTAGATAGACTTCCTAGAGCCGCCTGAATGGGGAGATGAGGCTAGTTAGGTTATAGAATAGAAAGGAGGGATGACTATCGAGGGGAACGAGCCAGGGCATTGGAAGTAGTTTTATGCCTTAGGGAGGAGGCAAGAGATGTCGAAGAGGATTATCTGTCTGACGTTAACAGCGCTGCTTTTGCTCACGCTGGTGGTGAGTGTAGCCGGCGCTGCTCCGTTAGAGCAGGAAGTAGTCTACACAGTGAAGCTGGGCGACACCCTGTGGGACCTAGCGGAGAAGTACCTGGGCAGCGGCCCAGCCTGGCCGG
>CAZERB010000214.1:0-2570 GCA_964514645.1 uncultured Anaerolineales bacterium | reverse complement strand
CTTCGCACCATGGCCCCCTCGGTGGCTTGTATCTTCTGCGATAGCCTGGAGTTTCAACTGGTCACCTATAAATTAGGCATCGCCCACCCCACCGGCTACCCCCTCTATACCCTTCTGGGCAAACTCTTCACCTTTCTCCCCCTGGGAGATGTGGCCTATCGGGTCAACCTCATGTCCGCCTTTTTTGCGGCCCTCACAGTCGCTTTGCTCTACCTGACCTTGAGGTTAGCCCTTAAATTTCGGGTGGCTGCCCTTCTGGGGGCCCTGGTCTTTGCTGTGTCTCCGGTCTTTTGGTCCCAAGCGGTCATCGCCGAGGTCTATACCCTTAATAGCGCTTTCGTGGCCCTTATTTTGTTTTTGCTCCTTCGTTGGAAGGAAGCCGTAGAGGAGGGCAAAGGAGCGAGCCTCCGCCCTTTGGCTTTGGCCTATGGTCTCAGCCTGACCCATCACCGCACTATGCTGCTCTTGGCCCCGGCCATGGTCGCTTTCATCCTGTGGGTAGATAAAGGGCTATTCAAGAGGGACAGGGAGTGGGCCAGGCTGGCCTCTCTTTTTCTGGCCCCGCTCCTCCTCTACCTCTATATCCCCATACGAGGCGTTTACACCTCTTCCCTTGACGGCACCTATGTGAACACGCTCCCTGGCTTCATCAAGCAGGTCACCGCTGGCGGCTACGGCATATTTTTGACCGAGAACCCCTTGGTGGAGAGCCGAGGCTTGACTTTCTACTTCACCCTCTTTCGCGAACAGTTCACCCTGGTGGGTTTAGTCCTAGGGCTCTTGGGTCTATTTTGGTTTTTCCGCCAGCCTAAGGTCTTGCTCCTCCTGAGCCTCGCTGGAATGGTCAATTTCGTTTTTCTTCTTGGCTATCGGGTCTCGGACATCGAGGTCTTCTTCGTACCGCTGTTTTTGCTTTGGGCCTGCTTCCTCGGTGGCGGCTTGGCCCTTCTATGGCAAGGGGTGGTTGCCCTCTGGGAGCGCTTTTCGTCTTTGAAGAGGCTCCCTAGGTTCGGTTATGCAGCCTTTCTTGTTTTGAGCGGGCTCTTGCCCCTCTATCTCTGGGGTAGGAACTACGACCTCGTTAATCTGAGCCAAGAGTGGGAGGCCCATGATTATGGTATCGACATCTTATCTCTGCCCCTAGAGGAGGATGGAGTCGTCGTGGGCATCTTGGGAGAGATGACGCTTTTGCGTTACTTCCAGGAGACGGAAGGGTTGCTGCCGGAGATAACGACCGTGGCGGCAGATAAAGAGTCTTTGCGGCTGGAGACAGTGGAGCAGGAACTGGCTGCCGGCCATCCCGTCTACTTTACCCGTCCCCTTCCTGGGGCGGAAGAGAGGTGGCATCTCTCGGCTTTAGGCTCCCTCATTCGGGTGCGGGAGAGGCCGGCGAAGATAGGAGTTAGCCCTCAAGTAGATAGTAACATTTCTTTCGGGGATGGTCTCTTTCTTCTAGGGTACGACTCTACAATTAAGGAGTCTCATGCCCGTATGCGGGTTCGAGTTAACCTCTATTGGCAGGCTCTGGCGGAAACAGAGGAGTTTTGGCTTTCCTTGCGCTTGGTGGATTCCGCGGGCCATCTGGCGGGCCAGGTCGATTCGGCTCCTGTTCATGATGCTTATCCCACTAACGCTTGGCAGCCAGGGGAAACGATCGTTGATTCTTATGACCTGCCCGTGCTGGTGGGGGTGCCTCCGGGAGAATACTCTTTAGAGGTGGTGCTATATCGACCCCAGACCTTGGAGGAAGTAGGGAGGGCCCAACTGGGCAAGGTCGTTCTGCCCAAGGCGTTCGACTTGCCAGGCGTTTCTTCCTTGAGGGTGGAGAAAGTTACCAGGGCCAACTTCGGGAATCGGATCCGGTTAGTGGGTTACAGCCTAGTGGGAGAGGAGTTTAGGCCAGGAGATGGCCTTCCGCTCACTTTTCTCTGGCAAAGCCTCGGTGACCTTGGAGAGTGCTCCCTTTCCCTTTGGTTCCAAGACGAGTCAGGGGGCAGGTGGGGAGAAAGGGCCTTTCTCTTGGGCGGAGAGTACCCTAGCCCCATCTGGGAGCGAGGCCAACTGGTACGCCATTGGCAGACTCTGCTTCTCCCTGCCGATCTGCCCGACGGTCGCTACCGGTTGCGGATGGAGGTGCTGGAGGGAGAGAAACCCCTTTCTAGGCTCTTTTGGCTCTTGCCTTTAGGCGCTACCTTCGATCTGGGCACCGTGGAGGTGAAGGGGCGAGCGAGATCTTTCACCCCGCCTCCCATCGAGCACCCTTTAGATTTCCGATGGGGGGAGGTAGTGAGGCTCCTGGGTTACGATTTAGAGCCTACAGAGGTGGAGTCGGGTGGCTCGTTACATCTCACCTTATATTGGCAGGCCTTAGCCACAATGGAGGCCTCTTATGCCGTTTTCATCCATCTCCTGGACGAGGAGGGGAGGCTCCAAGGGCAGCGGGATAGCGTCCCCGGGGGAGGAAGCCTACCTACCACTGGCTGGGTGGCTGGCGAGGTGATTACCGACCCTTACGATATCTCTATCGACCCCGACGCACCATCGGGTAGGTATAGGTTGCTCGTGGGGAT
>CAZERB010000213.1:0-2573 GCA_964514645.1 uncultured Anaerolineales bacterium | reverse complement strand
AGCCGCCTCGATCTGGCGGCTGGTCACCCAGGAGGACTCCAAAGCCTGTAAACCGTACTCTCCGAAGTTGATCCGGTTCCCTCGCGAGGCCTTGCCCTTCCGTCTCCCCCGATGGGCTTTTCTATACTTGACCCGCTTGGGCATTAACATAACTCTGGCTCCTTACGCGGGGCCTCAGGCAACACCTCGCCCTTGTAGACCCAGACTTTGATCCCTATCATTCCCAATGTAGTGAGCGCCTCATCTTGAGCGTAATCGATGTCAGCCCGTATGGTATGGAGAGGGACCCGCCCCTCCATCACCCACTCGCGACGGCCCATCTCCGCGCCCGATAACCGGCCGCCACAGGCTATCTTTACCCCCTCCACCCCCAGCCGCATCGCCCTAGCCACCGCCTGCTTCATAGCCCTCTTGTGGGAGATCCTCTTGGAGAGTTGAGCCGCCAGGCTCTCAGCGATGAGATGAGCATCGATCTCCGGATGCTCCACCTCCTGGACTTCGATGCGGATCTTTTTGTCTGTCAACTCCTCCAGTTGATGACGAAGGGCGTTGACGGTACTCCCCTTGCGGCCGATCACGATGCCCGGCCTAGCCGTGTGAATGGTCACCGAGACCTGATTGGGGAAGCGCTCGATCTCTATCTTGGAGATACCAGCCCTTGACAGCTCTTTCTGAATCAGATCCCGTATAGTCAGATCCTCCTTCAGGAGAAGAGCGTATTCTCGCCCCTCGGCGAACCATCGGGCTTTCCAATCTTTGATGATCCCCAGCCTAAACCCTTCCGGATGTACCTTGCGGCCCAACTCCCCTCCTTCCTGGACCTATTCCCACTGGCTGACCACTACGGTGATGTGAGCGGAGCGTTTCAAGATCGGCTTCGCCCGTCCACGAGGCCCTGCCCGCCACCTCTTCAAGCGAGGGCCATCCTCAGCCGTGATCTGAGCGATGTACAATTCGTCGGCGGAAATGCCGTGCACATCTTCCGCGTTTGCCGCCGCCGACTTAATGGCTTTGGCCACCGGCCTAGCCGCTGCTTGAGGCAGAAATCTGAGGTAGGTTAATGCCTCATTCACTCCCCGACCACGGACCATATCCGCCACTCGCCTCACCTTCTGGGGAGAGGTGCGAACATATTTTATCACCGCCCTAGCCTCGATCCCCATCTACGTCATCTTTCTGATGCGCGTGGACCTCTCCCGAGAAGCGTGGCCCCGGAAAGTCCTGGTAGGGGCGAACTCCCCCAATTTATGTCCTACCATGTTTTCAGTGATGTAGATAGGCACATGGCGACGCCCGTCGTGGACGGCGATAGTGTGCCCCACCATCTGAGGGAAGATGGTAGAGGCTCGAGACCAACTCTTTATCACCCGCTTCTCTCCCGAAGCGTTCAGGGCTTCAATCCTTTTCAGCAGTTTGGGATCCACATACGGTCCCTTCTTCAGCGAGCGAGCCATGCAACTATCCTCCATCACTATCGGCCAACGGAGGCCGACTCTAAGTCCTCTTCTTCCCCCGTCGCTTCACGATCCACTTATCCGTATCCTTGCGCCGCCGGGTCTTCTTGCCCCTGGTGGGCTTGCCCCAGGGGCTCTTGGGTGAGGGCATCCCGATGGGGGATCTGCCCTCTCCCCCGCCATGGGGGTGATCTCGGGGGCTCATCGCCGTGCCTCGGGTGGCAGGCCGCCGCCCCAGCCAGCGCGCACGACCGGCTTTTCCCAATCTCACATTGCCCCAGTCGGTATTTCCCACCTGGCCGATGGTGGCTATGCACTGGGTATGTACCAACCGCACCTCCCCTGAGGGCAGGCGGATATGGGCATAGTCACCCTCCTTGGCCAGGAGTTGCGCCGAGGCGCCCGCCGAGCGGACTAACTGCCCCCCTCTTCCCCTCTGAAGTTCAATGTTATGGATAGTAGTGCCCACAGGGATATTGGCGATAGGCAGGGCGTTCCCCACCCTAAGATCGGCTTCGGGCCCAGCTTCCACCCGGGCTCCTACCTTGAGCCCCAGAGGGGCTAGCATATACCGCTTGTCGCCATCGGCGTAGACCAGAAGGGCGACCCGCGAGGAGCGGTTAGGGTCGTACTCGATGGAATCGACGCGGGCAGGAACCCCGAACTTGTCGCGTTTGAAATCGATGATCCTATAGAGGCGCTTATGCCCACTGCCCTTATGGCGGACGGTGATCTTCCCCTGGCTGCGGCCCGCCTTCTTCTTCAAAGGAGCAACGAGCGAGGGCTCGGGTTCTTGGCGCGTGATATCCTCAAAACTGGTGACGCTCATCCCCCGCCGACCGGGCGAGGTAGGCTTATAGATCTTGATAGGCATAAATCTAACTATACCCCCTCAAAGAACTCGATCCTTTGCCCCTCAGCCAATTTCACGATAGCCTTCTTCCAGGAAGGGGTATGGCTCACATGCCGGCCCCATCTCCTCGGCTTTCCTGGCACATTGATGATGTTGACCGAGACTACCTCTACGCCGAAGGCCTTTTCCACCGCCTCTTTGACCTGCAACTTGTTCGCCCGCCCGTCCACCTCGAAGGTATAGACCCTCTGCTCGGCCTGCATGGT
>CAZERB010000212.1:0-2573 GCA_964514645.1 uncultured Anaerolineales bacterium | reverse complement strand
GCAAAAGCCGCACTCATACCCAAACGACGTTGGCAATTCTTTAGAGATGTATTAGACTGAGCGCGTCAAAATGCCATCTGCGATCCTAGGGAAGGGCTGAGGATGGGAAACCTGCCTCTCAACCTGGCCAGCGGGCTCCTGGCTTCCTCCCCTATCGGCATGATCCTCTTCCTCATGGTAGGGTTGAGGTGGGGGGCTGCCAGGGCTGGCCCTGCGGGCTGGCTCACCGCTTTCATGGTGGGCTTCCTCTTCTTCGGAGCGACTCCGGAACTGTTAGCCTATTCCCAATTAAGGGGGGTGCTTCTTAGCCTCTTCGTCCTCTATATCATTTGGATGGCTCTCCTTCTCTACAACGTGGTGAACGAGGCGGGGGCCATCGCCGTCATCAGCGAGGGGATCTCTCGCCTCACCGGGGATAAGAGCCTACAGCTTTTGATCCTGGGCTGGGTCTTCAGCGCCTTCCTGCAAGGGGTAGCTGGCTTCGGTGTGCCCATAGCGGTAGTAGCGCCCCTTCTCATCGGGTTGGGCTTTGAGCCGGTGGTAGCGGTAGTGGCTCCGGCTATCGGCCACTCTTGGTCCGTCACCTTCGGTGACATCGCCTCCTCTTTCAACGCCCTCATCGCCACTACCGGCCTCTCTGGCCTGGAGTTAGCCCCTTGGTCCGCTTTCTTCCTGGGAGTAGCCTGTTTCGGCTGTGGCCTCTCCGTGGTGCACGCTTGCCAGGGGGGGCGGGCCCTTCGCCATTCTTTGCCTGCCCTTTTAATCATCGGGTCGGTCATGGCCTCAGTGCAGTACTTATTGGCGACCCGTGGCCTCTGGAACCTAGCCGGCTTTGTAGCGGGGATGGCTGGATTGGCGGCCGCTTTTGGGATGACCCGTCTTGCTCCCTATCGAGGGCAAAAGCCAGCCCCTTTGCAGGCCTCTAGAATGGGGCTAGGCGTGGCGGTCTCGGCCTATCTCCTCCTCATCGTCATCGTGACCGCCGCTGAACTTTGGCCGCCGTCGCATCGTCTCCTCAACCAACTGGTGATCACCGTTCACTTCCCCCGGGTCGAAAGCACCCTCGGTTGGGTGACAGAGGCTGGGGTGGGGAGGGAGATCAGCCTCTTTGGCCATACCGGGGCCCTTTTGGCCTATTCTTCCATCTTGGCCTATTTCATATACCGGCGGGCAGGCCTCTATGGAAGGGAGGCCATCTTTACCATCCTTTCACGGACCGCTCGTTCCGCCATCCCTTCCACTATCGGGATAGCCTCTATGGTGGGGATGGCCATGATCATGGATCACACCGGTATGACTATCATCTTGGCCCAGGGCCTGAGTCGCCTAGTCGGCCAGGCTTTCCCTTTCCTCTCCCCTTTTATAGGGCTCCTGGGAGCCTTCATGACGGGGAGCAACACCAACTCTAATGTGCTCTTCGCCCCCTTGCAGAAGAGCACCGCCGAACTGGTCGGAGTGGCTATTTTGGTCATCCTGGGGGCTCAGACCACAGGGGGCTCTTTGGGGAGTATGCTGGCCCCGGCCAAGATCATCGTCGGATGCAGCACCGCCGGGCTGGAGGGGCGAGAGGGGCTCGTTTTGAGAAAGACCATCGGCTACGGCTTGGCTATCACTGCCCTAATTGGGGGTCTCGCCTGGCTCATAACCCGGTAAGAAGTAAAAAGAGGCATAAGTGGCCTCTCTTTGGCCTTTCTGGTCGTGATGGTCAGCCCACTATTTCCCTTGCTTGCAAGGAAGGGATTAGAGCACTTAGATGGGGATAAACCCTTGCCCTCTTTGGGAGCGATGGTCGGAGGGGTGGTTATCCCCCCTCATATGGGTAGGCTCGTCACCCGGGGAGAGTTTGCCTGGTGGGCAGGCAAGGCTATTCGCGAGGGGGTAGCCTCTCTTCTGAAGCCAGTGCGGGCTCTCTAATTCCACAATAAGGGCAGAGTTCCCAGCCGAGATGAAGGAGGCGGCCGCAGTGGGGGCAGGCCTTTTTCAGTTGGGCGTGACAGTGGGGACAGAAGAGGTAGTCGGGCTCGATGGGACGTTTGCAGGCTGGGCAGGAGTCTCGCTCTTCGATATCTTGGAGCAGGGCTTCCTCCTCCAGCGACCGTTGATAAGCCTCGGCTAGGCTCTCTTGAGGGCGGAGGATGAAGTAGAGCAGAAGCCCCGGAAGGTTAAGAACCAGGACTAGAAGGGTGGCCAGAAGTTGGACGAATATATCCCGCGATCGAGAGCGGATATCTCGGAAGGTCCAGATAACCAGGCTGAGAAGAAAGGCCAAAAAGTAGAACCCCAAAATGAAGCCGCTCACTATGAAGATAGGTCCTAAGTCGATTTGCATCGCCTCTCCTATGATAGTTAAGATGTGGTGCATTATACCACCTTTTCTTCCCTTTGTCATCTCTAAAGAGACCTTAAAATTTGCTTCCCCTCTCCTCTTAAGAGGCTGCTCTATTTGTATGCTCTCTTCTCTTGTGGTATAATCAAAAAAGAAGAACCTGGCTGAGGCCCAAGTGGGGCAGGAGGGACAAAATGATCAGAGTGACGGTGGACAGCATAAAGGTTAGCCTCATCTCCAACCACCG
>CAZERB010000211.1:0-2573 GCA_964514645.1 uncultured Anaerolineales bacterium | reverse complement strand
CCCTCCGGCCCCAGGTCTATGATCCAGTCGGTGGACTTTATCACATCCAGGTTGTGTTCGATGATGATCACTGTGTTCCCGGCGTCCACCAGCCGCCCCAGCACTTCGAGGAGTTTCTTGATATCGTCGAAATGGAGCCCCGTGGTGGGCTCATCTAGGATGTAGAGAGTGCGGCCGGTCGGCCTCTTGGATAGTTCGCGGGAGAGTTTTATCCGCTGTGCCTCGCCGCCAGAGAGGGTGGTGGAGGACTGGCCTAACTGGATATAGCCCAACCCTACATCGTAGAGGGTCTGGAGTTTCCGCTTGATCTTGGGGATGTTCTCGAAGAACTTGATGTTCTCCTCCACTGTCATCTCCAGGACGTCGGCGATATTCTTCCCCTTGTATCGGATCTGGAGGGTCTCCCGGTTGAACCGCTTCCCTTTGCAGACCTCGCAGGGGACGTAGATGTCGGGGAGGAAATGCATCTCTATCTTGATAATACCGTCGCCTTGGCAGGCCTCGCAACGGCCCCCCCTAACGTTGAAGGAGAAACGGCCCGGCTTGTATCCCCGCATCCTCGCCTCTGGTAGGGTGGCGAAGAGGTCGCGGATGTGGGAGAAGACGTTGGTATAGGTGCCCGGGTTAGAGCGAGGCGTCCGCCCGATGGGGGATTGATCTATATGGATCGCCTTGTCCAGGTGCTCAACTCCTAAGATATCCTTATGTCGGCCTGACCTGTCTTTGGCTCGATGGAGTATCTGGGCCAGTCGCTTGTAAACTACTTCGATGAGGAGGGTGCTCTTACCGGAGCCGGAGACGCCGGTGATGCAGATGAACTTGCCCAATGGGAAACGAACGTCGATCTCTTTGAGGTTGTGTTCTGCCGCGCCTTTGACCTCCAAATAGGCCTCATTCCCCCTTCGGCGCCCCTCCGGGATGGGGATGCTCTTCTTTCCGGAGAGGTATTGTCCAGTGATGGACTCCGGGCAGGCGATGATCTCCTCTATAGGTCCTGCGGCCACGACCCGACCGCCACTCTCCCCGGCTCCTGGCCCCAGGTCTATGATCCAGTCAGCGGAGCGCATCGTCTCCTCGTCGTGCTCTACCACCAACAGCGTATTCCCCAGGTCACGCATATCCTGGAGGGTGTGGATGAGCCGTCTGTTGTCTCGCTGGTGGAGGCCGATGGAGGGCTCGTCCAGGATGTAGAGCACTCCCACTAATTGGGAACCGATCTGGGTGGCTAATCTTATCCTTTGGGCCTCGCCGCCTGCAAGCGTGGTGGCTGAGCGGTCCAGGGTCAAGTAATCGAGCCCCACGTTCACCATGAAGCGCAACCGATCCCGGATCTCCTTGAGGATGCGGTGGGCGATGGCTAATTCCCGCTCTGAGAGCCTCTTGGGGAGTCCCTGGAAGAACTCTAGGGCCTCACTTACTGACATGGCGGTGATATCGGTGATCGACTTGTCGGTCACGGTGACGGCCAGGCTTTCCGGCTTCAGCCGTTTCCCCTTGCAGGCGGGGCAGGGATGGGTAGCCATATACCTTTCTATCTCCCCTCGGATGTAATCAGAACTCGACTCCCGGTACCGTCGTTCCAGGTTGGGGATCACCCCCTCGTAGATGGTATCGTACTCGCGGATGCGGCCGTATTGGTTTCTGTATCTCAGTCTGATTATCTCCCTGCCGGTCCCATATAGGAGGAGGTCTATATGCTCGGGTTTCAGGTCTCGCGCGGGGATATTCACTGAGAAGCCATAGTGATCGGCCACGGCCTTCACCAACTGATAGTAGTAGGTCTCGCTGGTCGAGGCCCGGCTCCAGGGACGGATGGCCCCCTCAGCCAAGGTCAGGCTCTTGTTGGGGATGACCAGGCCAGGGTCTATCTCCATCTTGGTGCCTATTCCCTGGCAGACGGGGCAGGCCCCGTAAGGGGTGTTGAAGGAGAAGGTGCGGGGTTCTATCTCGCCGATGCTGATGCCGCAGTGGACGCAGGCGAACTGCTCGGAGAAGACGAGGTCTTTCTCCGCACTAGCATCGTTGATGATGACCACGCCGTCGCCCAAGTTAAGGGCCGTCTCTACCGAATCGGTAAGTCGGGAGCGGAAGGCCTCGATCTCCTCCTCGTTATATTTGGCCTTGTCGGGGATGACGATCCTATCCACCACCGCCTCTATGGTGTGTTGCTTGTACCGGTCGAGTTCGATATGCTCGTCCACATCCCGCACCTCGCCGTTCACCCGGACGCGGACGAAGCCCGCCTTGCGCACATCCTCGAAGACCCGCTGGTGATGGCCTTTGCGGTCTTTTATTAGGGGGGCCAGTACCATTATCTTGGTCTCGGGCTCGAGTTCTATCACCGAATCCACGATCTGCTCCGCCGACTGCTGGGCGATGACACGGCCGCAGTTGGGGCAGTGGGGGACGCCGATGCGGGCGTAGAGGAGCCGCAGGTAATCGTATATCTCGGTCACCGTCCCCACGGTGCTCCTAGGGTTATGGGAAGCCCCCCTCTGGTCGATAGAGACGGCAGGGGAGAGCCCCTCTATCTGGTCCACGTCTGGCTTTTGCATCTGGCCCAAAAACTGGCG
>CAZERB010000210.1:0-2579 GCA_964514645.1 uncultured Anaerolineales bacterium | reverse complement strand
ATGATGTCCAGGAAAGACATCCCTCGGCCTATATATTGCTTGGCTACGCTTACCACCAGCCGCAGATTAGCCTCGGCCAAGCGGCGACGGGCTAACTGCCCAACCAAGTAATCTATCTTAGCCTTGATCGCCTCTTGGGGGTCGCACTCGGCTTTCCTCAAGTAGCGGCGCGCCGTATCGCCTCGCTTGATCGCCTCCGCCAGTTTCGTCTCCTCCGAAGCCGAGAGTAGGGGAACCCGACCTATTTCCCGCAGATACATCCTCACCGGGTCGCTCGCGATCTCCGGCCCCTCAAGCAGTACGTCCAGTTCCTCCTCCCCTTCCGCCGATGCGGTCGCCACTTCGACATAGCGCTCCGCCTCATCCACCACCTCCACGCCCATATCGGTGAGGATGCGTTGGATAGCCTTAATCCTTGCCGCCTCGCCCTCCGGTTCCGGAAAGGCCTCTAGAACGTCTTTTTCGGTCAGAAACCTCTGTTGTGCTGCTTTGGCGATCAACCCATCGATCGCCAACTCCTGCGGAGAGGGCTTAGACATACCCTCTGCTCCGTCCGATGGTCAACGTTAAGGTTATGCCTCCACCAACCATGAACCTTCCCAAGGCCGTTCCCTTCTCCTACGCCGCAGAAGGCTCTTCTCATATCTCGCCTTTTTGACTCTCCCCACCTCATCCTTTCGTTCGCTCGTCACCCGCGCTAGTTGCATGAGCGTCTCCCTATCTTTCTCCTCCTCGGCATCCCTTTCCAGAAAATGCAGCGTTTCCATCTCCCGTTGTAATCTATGCTCTCGCAACTTCAGCGCACAAAAGACCACTTCCCGGTCACCATCCCTCTTTGCAAGAACGGACATCCGGCTCTTCAAGTCGAGGAGATTGGCGAACCTCTCCTGCAATATAGCGTCCAGGCTGGCCCCAAAACGCTCTAAGTCCCATGGCTCTTCCGTACTCCCTTCTTGCCCTTCCAGGATCTTCTCGGACAGCCGCTTTCGCAGAGCGGAGAATATCTCACGGGTTTCGATCTCTTCGAAATCCTCAGGGGCCAAAGGCTCAGAGCCAACCTCCCCCAGTTCTTCGTCTACCCTCTTCATCCGCCGAGGCTCTTCCAGGAGGAGCAGAATTAACCGCTTTTCCACACCGAAGAGAAAACCCGGGAAACCGGATATGAGACCGCCTCTCTTCTCCTGTCGCTCCACATCCTTCCAGGATCCTTTCCTTCCAGGATCCTGTAGGATAGGAAACCTCCTGGGTTCGATCTCCAATAAAAGCCTCTTCTCATCTACTTTAATCAAGCGGGCTAATTTTTGCAAGTAATGGCTCTTCTCCACCTCGTCGCCCAACTCCTCTATGATGGGTAAGAGTTCTTTCGCTGCCGCTGACTTCCCTTTAGCAGAACTCAGATCCAAGCGAGAGGAGATCAAGGAGAAATAGTAATCCACCACCGGAAGAGCCCCTGCCACCAACTCAGCCCAAAGCCCCGCCTTCTCCTTCAAGAGATCGTCAGGGTCCCTTCCCTCCGGAAGGATAGCGATACGGATATCGGCATCCAAGCGGGCTTCGTATCCGATGAGGTTACGCCCTAGGGGGACGGGGACAACGCTGTCCCGAAAGACTTCTGTAGCCACTTCCAAGCCCCTCCGAGTGGCCGCATCGCCAGCCTTGTCAGCATCTAGGGCCAGGATGAAGCGTCTTGTGAGTCGCTTCAATTCCCGCACTTGATTCTCCGTCAGGGCCGTGCCCATGGAGGCTACAACGTTTCTGAAGCCTCTCTGGTGCGCGGTTATCACGTCGGTATACCCCTCAACTATGATGACTTGATCTTTCTCTCGAACGGCTTGCTTGGCAAGGTCGATCCCGTATAGCACTCTGCCCTTGCTAAAGACCGCGGTCTCAGGGGAGTTGAGATACTTGGGCTGGGAATCGTCTAAGGCCCGAGCCCCAAAACCTATCACCTCCCCTCGGACATCCCGGATGGGGAAGATAAGCCGCCCTCGGAAACGATCGTAATACCCTCCCCCTTTCCTTCCAGGATCCTCTCGGACCCGCTCCACGCTGAGCCCCGCGGCAAAGATGTCGGCCTCCTCGTATCCCCTCTCCACAAGATAGTTCTTTAGGGCCTCCCATTCATTTAAGGCATAGCCCAACTGGAAAGCCTCGATACTGGTGGGCTCTATCTCCCGGCGCCCGAGGTACTCTCGTACGAACTCCCCTTCCGGGCTCTCCCGAAGGAGATGGTGGAAATATTGAGCTGCAGCAGCGTTGATGCGGAGAAGGAGCCGTCTTTTCTTCTCCTCCTCCACCTCTTCTTCTCTACGAGGAGCGAGGGAGATCCCCGCCCGGCGAGCCAGGAAGCGGAGGGCCTCGCCAAACTCCAGGTTCTCCATCTTCATGACGAAGGTGAAGATGTCCCCGCCAGTGGCGCAGGCCCCGAAACAATGCCACCTCTGACCATCAGGAAAGACGATAAAAGAAGGGGTCTTCTCCTTATGGAAAGGGCAAAGGGCCTTGAAGTTGCGGCCCGCCTTCTGCAAGGGGAAATAAGCGGACACAAGGTCCACGATGTCCGTTCTCTCCCTCACCTC
>CAZERB010000209.1:0-2603 GCA_964514645.1 uncultured Anaerolineales bacterium | reverse complement strand
TCCACCAGGGCGAAGGAGGTATGACGCCTATGGGCCGCGTCGAAGGGGGAGAGCCGCACTAAGCGATGAACGCCCCGTTCGGCCTTCAGATAGCCATAGGCGTACCGCCCGCTCACCTCTATGGTCGCGCTCTTCAACCCCGCCTCCTCCCCAGCCGAACTATCGAGGATGCGGGTCTCATAATCTCGCCCCTCGGCCCAGCGCAGATACATCCGCAGGAGCATCTCCGTCCAATCCTGCGAGTCGGTGCCTCCTGCGCCAGCGTGGACGGCCAAGATAGCGTCGTAGTCGTCGTACTCTCCGCCCAAGAGGAGCCTGAACTCCAGACCTCCCAGTTCTTTCGCGGCCTTCTCCACGTCAAGGGCTATCTCATCGACTAGGGAGTCGTCTCCTTCGCTGGCCGCCAACTCCAGGAGGGCTCTCAACTCCTCCACGCGATGGGCCAACGCCTTCCAAGGCTCCACCTCCTCTTTCAAGGCCGAGAGCCGCTGCATCGCCGCCTGTGCCTGGGCTTGGTCGCGCCAGAAGTCGGGTTTCTGGGACTCCCGCTCCAGCCGGGCGATCTCCCTCTCCTTGCCCGCTAAGTCAAAGACGCTCCTTTATCTTGTTGAGACGGCGCTCTAGTTCCTCCAGCCTCTCTTTCAGGTCTTGCATCTCACCTCCTCCTTCGATTCCATTCCACAACCGATTTCTGTGAAATCAACTGACAATTTCTAGAAGTCGGGCTACAGCTTGCTGTATGACCAGCAAGTAAGGCCCTGCTTTGGTCGCCAATTCTATAGCCTTAGCTCCAAGTTCAAGTGTCCCTTCTAGGTCCCCCGCGAATCCGAGAATGCCCATCAGTCTCTGAAGGTGAGAGGGGCTAGGTTCATCACTCTCTACCTCTTCTTGCAACTTCTTGGCCGCGCTAGTGTACACCTCCAGCTGGGCGTTAGATAACTCTGACTGAACTGAATTGACCAGGTCGTCCACCAGTCTCACGATTACTTCACGTAAGGCAGCAGGGTCCGCTTCACTAACAATCTGCTGAACATTCGAGCGATAGGCTTCTGCAAAAGCCTGAATGTTGCTCCCAATTACGGGGCCTTGAATAATGGCACCAACTTGCTGGACTTGCGCGGGGACGGTGTATCTAAAGTTGCTTCGCACTGCGTTCCGACCTTCCGGCGTTAGCCTCAAGTCGCCAAAGTGGACTCCTATACGAGATTCAGACTTTGCGAAATTCTTATCGGATAACTCCTGAGCAGCCTCTTCATATTCCTCATCCCCTAGACATAGGTCTTGCTGCAATCTGTCTCGATAAAAGCGACTTACAGGACCTTGATTGAAAAGATATCTCGCCAATCTTTCTGCATGCAAATTGACCAGCATTCGCCCTTGCATTTCCTGAGCCAAATATTCAACGCCGGTATCCGTTAACCATCGGCGTCCTTCTAAGCCTCCCATGGTACCTTCTATGTACCCTGCGTTTAGGAGATACATCTCCGCCTGGCCATATTCCTGATCAGAGAGGCCGGCTTTCGATTTGACCTCGTAGCCCTTAACATCGCTTCCAAAAGTCGCGCCCAAACTGTCGAGAAGTCGCAATATAGTCAGCCCGTTTTCATGAATAGAGGACATCATTAGCTCCTTATTCTTGCTCAGCGAAGAGCCCCTCTACGAACTCTTCAGCGTCGAACTCCGTCAGATCCTCCAACCTCTCCCCGGTGCCCACATATTGGATAGGAATGCCCAACTCTTTGGCTATGGCGAAGACTACCCCTCCCTTGGCCGTCCCATCCAGTTTGGCCACAAATACCCCCGTCACCTCCACCGCCTCTTGGAAATACTTCGCCTGAGTCAAGGCGTTCTGGCCCGTGGTGGCATCTAAGACTAGGATCACCTCTTGGGGCGCTTCTGGGATCCTCCCTGCTGCCACACGACGTAACTTTTTGAGTTCCTCCATGAGGTTATATTTGGTGTGGAGGCGGCCAGCGGTGTCTATGATTAAAAGATCGGAGCCCCGTGCCCGGCCAGCCTCGATAGCGTCGTAGACCACAGCCCCAGGGTCTCCGCCCGGCTGATGGGCCACCACATCGACGCCCAACCGCTGCCCCCAGATCTTGAGTTGGTCGATGGCCGCTGCCCGGAAGGTGTCCGCAGCCGCTAAGAGCACCCTCCGCCCCCTATCCTGATGATAGCGGGCTAATTTGGCGATGCTCGTCGTCTTCCCCGACCCGTTCACCCCTACTACTAGGACCACCCAGAGGCCATCTTCCCGGTATCTAGGGCCCTCTCTATCCAGGGTAACCACCCCTTTGAGGTCGTCCTTCAGTATCTCCCGAATGGCTCTCGCCTCCCGCACCCCATCTTTATCCGCCCGTTCCCGCAACCGTTCAATCAAGGCTGCTGTAGTCTTCACACCCACATCAGCCTGGATAAGCAACTCTTCTAGTTCCCGCCAGAGAGCCTCGTTTACCTCGCCCCGAGTCAGGAGCCCCATGATCCTCCCGAAATAGGAGTGGCGAGTTCGAGTCAGGCTTTGCTGAACCTTCTTTCCAAGCACCTTCTTACCCCTTAGTAATTATACCTCAGATAGGAATCGACACAAGGAGAGCCCCTCT
>CAZERB010000208.1:0-2607 GCA_964514645.1 uncultured Anaerolineales bacterium | reverse complement strand
AGGATAAAATGCAGCGTGGGCATAACCGCCCACAACGAGGAGGCCAATATCGGCCGCCTCCTTCAGGCGATCTTAGATCAACGCCTCCGCCAGGTGGAGATCACGGAGATCATCGTGGTAGCCTCCGGCTGCACGGATAGAACCGAGGAGATAGTCAAGGAGTTCATGGAAAGGGACCCCCGCATAAAACTCCTGGTTCAGGAGAGGAGGGAAGGAAAGACCTCGGCGGTGAACCAATTTCTGAAGCACGCCAAGGAGGATATCTGCGTGGTGGAGAGCGGGGATACTCTCCCTCGTGAGGATAGCGTAGAGAACCTGGTGCGGATGTTCAAAGACCCCCAGGTGGGCATGACCGGGGCCCAGAAGGTGGCGGTGAACGCCCCCGAACCTATAGTCGGCTACTTCTCCCATCTGCGGCTTAAAATGGAGCACGCTTTATGCTTGGAGATCCCCCGCCTAGGGGAACTGATCGCCTTCCGCAAAGTCTTAGACCAGATCCCTCCCGATGTGGCCATGGATGAAGCCTTCGTAGAGGCACTGGTTATTCAGCGGGGGATGCAGGTTCGATACGCCCCCGATGCCGTGGTCTTCAGCATGGGCCCCCACACTATGAGCGACTTCATAAGGCAACGCCGCCGCAATTACGCTGGACATCTCCATCTCAAGCGGAAGTATGGTTATCGGGTCTCTAGTCTGGATACCCCTCGAGTTCTGCGGCTGGCCGCAGGCGAGGTTTTGGGCGCCTTACGCCTCATCTGGGCTTTGGGGTTATTGGCGACCCTGGAGGCCTACTCCCGCATTTTGGGAGCCTATGATTACTATGTGCGGGGCGAGAAGCACGTGGTGTGGGATATCGCCTGGACGACGAAGAAGGTGGATACCGGTGGCTCAGAGGAAGAGACCCCCCCTTCTCAGGAGTGACCCCCGTTATTTGCTATCCTGTGAAGGGCGTTCTCTTATGAGGTCTCACCGTTGAAGGACCGACTTATTTTTCTCTTGAAGGCATTCATCAGCCTGGGGTTGATCCTCTACCTCTTCAGCCGCGTGGAACTGGAGAAGGTGGCAGGGGCTATCGGCTCCGCCAACTACTGGTATCTTCTTTTGGCCCTAGCCTTGTATTTTTTGGCTATCGGCTTGAATGTGGCCAAGTGGCGCTATCTGCTACAGGCCCAGGGCCTGTCCATCCCTTTCTTAGCGGTGGCGCGCCACACCCTGGTGGGGCTCTTCTTCGCCAACCTGCCGCTAGCTATGGTGGCCGGCGACATCGCCCGGGGCTATGATCTGGCGCGCCATA
The DNA here is from genome assembly GCA_964514645.1 of uncultured Anaerolineales bacterium. Lineage (GTDB taxonomy): Bacteria > Chloroflexota > Anaerolineae > UBA7937 > UBA7937 > UBA7937. The sequence goes on along the minus strand of CAZERB010000208.1, from coordinate 1,313 downwards.
TCTCGGGCTCAAAGGCAGAGGTGGCTGTCTCAGTAGTGGTTGACCGACTGGTTGGGCTATCATCCTTCATCGTCGTGGCCGCGATCATGCTGGCCTACGCCGTATTCGGGCTGGGGCGGGCCGACCTGGCGTGGCTGATGGCCACGGTAGCGGTGGTGTTACTGGCCTTCATAGTCGGCTTCGCCGCACTGCTAAGCCGACGTCTACGCGGACTAGTGGAGCGGCTGTTTACATGGGGGCCGTTGACTCGTTTCGGTGGTCTATATCGCAATCTGTCGGGCGCGGTGCAGGTCTATCGCGCCGGGACGGGTGTGTTGGCCGTGGCTTTTGCTCTCGCCCTGCTGGGCGTGCTGACTACCACGGTGGTCAACTGGCTGGCGGCCAACGCTGTACAAGCCGGTATCCCTTTCCTCTGGGTTCTGGTCTTCAACCCCCTGACACCCATCGCCCAGTTCATTCCCTCCATCGCTTCGGGGCTGGGGGTGAACCAGGGGGTATTCGTCGGGCTATATAGCGCCATCGGCCGCGTGGCCAGCCCCGAGGGGGCTCTGGCTATGTCGCTGGTGATGCAGGTTATTATCTATTTAGCCAGCCTCCCTGGAGGAGTGCTGTGGTGGCGGAAGCGCAGGGTCACCTCACCGGTCATGGAGAGCGAAGAGATCTGGAAGGGTGAAGTCAGTGGTTAGGAGAAGCCCCAAATGAGGATCCTTCTTGTCAGCCCCAAATCTACCACCTGGGAGTCGAGGAAACACCTGCCTTTAGGGCTAGGATACCTAGGTGCGGTCTTAGAGCGCGCCGGCCACCAGGTTCAGGTCTACGATGCGGTGGTGGAGACGGAGCCTTTGGGCCAGGTTTTGGATAGGGGTAAGTTCGACCTAGTGGGGGTAACCGCCGTGACCCCCCTCATCTATGAGGCTTGGGAGGTAGCGGCTCAGGCCAAGGAAAGGGGCGCGGTCACCGTTCTGGGTGGGCCCCATCCTACGCTTCTCCCCGATGAGTCCTTGGAGCGGCCAGAGGTGGATCTGGTCGTACGGGGGGAGGGAGAGGAGACTATAGTTGAACTGGTTCATGCTTTGGAGAAGGGCGAGGGCCCGGGGGGTATCCTGGGCCTCTCCTACAAGAGGGAGGGAGAGGTGGTCAATAACCCACCTCGTCCCTTGCGGGAGGATTTGGATTCGCTCCCCTTCCCCGCCCATCACCTCTTCAAGATCGAAAAGTATACCAACCTTCAGCCCATCACCGATGGGTTGGACCCTAACGCTAGGGCTTATACCATCATCACCTCGCGGGGCTGCCCTTATGGGTGTATATTC
>CAZERB010000207.1:0-2619 GCA_964514645.1 uncultured Anaerolineales bacterium | reverse complement strand
GCGACCTCATCATCACCACCGGGGGCCTAGGACCCACCGCCGATGACATCACCCTGAGGGCCGTAGCGGAGGCTACTGACCATCCCCTAGGAGTGAATCTAGAAGCCCTTAAAATGGTAAAGCGCCGATATGAAGAGTTGGCCCAGGAGGGTTACGTAGCCGATAGCAGCCTCACCCCTTCTCGACACAAGATGGCCCATCTCCCCCAAGGGGCCACCCCCATCTTGAACCCTGTGGGCACGGCTCCGGCCTGCACCCTCCGCCTAGAGGATACCACGCTCATTTCCCTTCCCGGGGTGCCTGAGGAAATGATGGGCATCTGGGAGGGGCCGCTGCAACCTCTCTTGCGAGAGATATTTGGGGAGGGTTATTATCAGGAGAAGATGATCTTCGTGGATTGCAAAGATGAGTCGCTCCTGGCCCCCATTCTAAAGAGGATGACGGAGGCCTACTCCCAAGTGTATATCAAATCCAGGGCCAAGAAGTTTGGCCCAGAGGTGAAGATCAAAGTCACCCTTTCCTCCGCCGGAAGGGATAGGGACGAGGTCGAGGGAGCCATAAACGAAGCCTTGAAGGATCTGACGAGGAGTTTGGGCTCCTCAGGTCTTTCGGTCGAGACAATCGGGGAGCCATAGAAGGAGGAGCCATGAGCGAAGTCGTCATCTTGGTCACCAACAGCGGGCTAGGCAACGCCGAAAAGGGGTTACGGGAGAAGATGATGGGGGTCTTCTTGAGCACCCTAGATACCTTCCCCCAACTGCCAGGCAAGATACTATTCTATACCGAAGGGGTTAAACTGGTGGTCGAAGGGTCGCCGGTTATCGACGAGTTAAAGGCTTTGGCGGAAAAGGGGGTACGACTCATCTCCTGTAGCACCTGCCTGGACTACTTCGGGCTCAAAGAGCAAGTGGTTGTAGGAGAGGTGGGAGGGATGGCCGCCATCCTAGAGGCGATGCTAGAGGCGGAGAAGGTGCTAACTGTGTAACCGCAAGTGAGGCTATTCGACCCAGGATGAGTGAAGAACGTTGTCGAAAGCCTATTCGGGGGAGGAGGGAAGACGATGTCTGACTTTCGTTCACGAATGGAGACTGCTGCCATTCGCTATAAAGAAGAGGTTCTTGGTCTCCGCAAACCCGGGAACTGGCGAGGTGGCAAATATCGGCATATCCTGCCGATTGAGGTATGGGATCTGAATCTCTGGGAGCAGATTAGAGATGCAGCCAGGATTCACTTTGTTGAAGAGGAGATCGCGTGGCACGACCAGCGACATAACCTGCTGAGCTCCCAAATCTTGTGTGTCAACATCTTCTTCCCGTTACGCAATGAACAGACGCTGCTCGCTGGCTTCCTCGCTAGTCGTGTACCGCAACTAGACAGGGTCGGCAAGATGTATTTTGAGTACATAGGTGACAGAAACTATTTGAACGAACCAGGGGGACGAGGTCAGATGCGAACGAGTGCCGACGTTGCCCTGGAATGGTTTGACGTAAGCAACTCGCGAGGCCTTCTATTGCTGGAATTCAAGTTCACCGAGAGGGAATTCGGTCGCTGTGGGGGAGCGACAAGCAAAGGCAATGTGGACAGGTCACGTTGTCGTCAACCGAGCAAAGTTGTCCAGGCTCCAAAGAAGATGTGCTATCTGGTCGATCCGAAGCAACGCCCCTATTGGAAGATTGCCCTTGGCCCAGACAGCCCATTGCGCATCGACCTGCTTGCCAAGGAGCCCTACTGTCCCTTCCGCTATGACTTCTATCAGTTGATGCGTAACCAGTTTCTAGCACACCTAATAGAATCTGACCCTCATTCTGGATTCCAGTGTGCCTCATTCGGTGCGGTGTATCATGCCGAGAATGACCAACTACTGCGGATGGGCCGCCCCTTTGACAGAGAGAGGAACCCCTTAAGAGCTTGGGCGGCTTTACTCAGAGAACCTGATCGCTTCATTACGTTCACTGTCCAGGATCTCCTCACCTGGATGTACCCCAGGCTGCCCTCACACCTAGACGAGTGGCGCTCGTTTCTCAGTAAGAAATATGGTCTATGAGTAGCGGAGTAGAAGTAGGTCAGGTAAGGAAACCTGACCTACTCAGACCAACTCAAGACCTCTATTATCTAGAGATCTGAATGCTCCCCTTGCTTAACGAGTGTCAGATGTTACCACTCGCGCTTCCGGCCTCGCTCGTCATATAACGCAGCGTCTGTGAAATCTTTCTACAGCCACCTCTTCTTCCTGAAATAGAATACCATTAGGAGTCCGATAGCAAGCATGAAAAGCAAAACAAGAGGGTAAGCCCAAGGCCGCTCAAGTTCTGGCATATATCTGAAATTCATCCCATATACCCCGGCCAAAAAAGTCAAAGGGATGAATATTGTAGCGATAATCGTTAATACTTTCATGATTTCATTCATCCTATTGCTGATGCTTGAAAGATAGATATCGAGCATCCCGGAAAGCATGTCCCGAAATGTCTCCACGGCGTCCATAACCTGAATTGTATGATCGTAAACATCTCTAAGGTATATATGGGTGGACTCCTGAATCAGCGACGATTCTCCTCTTTCTAGCCCGCTGATTACCTCTCTTAAAGGCCAAACCGACTTGCGCAAGAATATCATCTC
>CAZERB010000206.1:0-2623 GCA_964514645.1 uncultured Anaerolineales bacterium | reverse complement strand
CGGTAGATCTCCACCAAGATATACCCTACCCCCAGGCTGAGGATGGTGATCCCTCCCAAGAGAAGGAGAAGCCACCGCTTCACATGCATACCCGGCAAGAGCCACTTCAGCGCAGAGCCGTAATTGGGTCTAAACCGCACTATCCACTCCTTCGCAGGCCTAGGATCATTGTAGTTCACTCCAACCGCTTAGTCAACGGTACTAAGGTGGTGGCTAGACCAATACCACCTCGGCTCCCGTCTCCTCCTCTATCTCCCGGGCGAAGGCCCGAATCGACTCTTCTCGGAAGATCGCTCCCTCGGCGGGAAGACCCAAGACCACGCAGTCCACCTCTAACTCCTTCGTCGCAGCCTTGATCTCCTCTCTTGTCTCCCCCTCCCGACAGACCACCTGAGCCTCCAGACCCTCCTCTCGAGCGTGCTCCTGAGCCATAGCCAGAAGAAACCCGCCCATCCTCTCCACGCTGCTCTCCGCATCGACCACCACAGGGGCAGCGATCTTATCCAGAAAACTTATATCCGCCACGTAGAGGAAGACAAGTTCATCGCCCCGCTCCTTGGCCAAGTTGATGGCCTTATCCTGGGCTCGCCAACTGGCCTCCCCACCCCTGGTAGCACAAAGGATCTTTCCCATCTTTCTATCTCCCTATCAGTACCTGATCAATATCCAAACCATAGCCACCAAGATAGTGACGAAAGTGGTCGGCAACCCGACCCTGAGGAAGTGGCCGAAAGAGAGGTGATACCCTGCCCGATCGGCCATGCCCGCGGTCACGACATTGGCTGCAGCGGCGATGACGGTGCCATTACCTCCAAAACAGGCCCCCGCCGCTAGAGCCCAGTATAATACATTGTTTTCGGCGCCGGGGATCGTCCTCGAAAGGAAAGCGGCGATAGGTAGTGCCGCCGCGGTGAAGGGGATATTATCGACGATAGATGAAGCCACGCCCGCCACCCAGAGCATAAAGATTGTGGCCAAGGTAAGATTCCCCTTGGAAAGGGCGCCGATGAATTGGGCGATCATCTGAATAAGCCCCACCTCTTCGAGCCCTCCCACCACGATGAAGAGGCCCATGAAGAAGACCAGGGTTGTCCAGTCCACCTCTCCAAGCATCTCCTCAACATCTGGCCGCACCCAGACGAGGAGGGCCGTGGCCCCCAGAAGAGCCGCCACACTGGGCGGCATACCGAAGAGATCCTGAACGAAGAAAAGAACAAGGGTCGCCCCACCCACGATGAGGACTTTCCGCAGCGTCTTAGGGTCCGTGATCCGCGCATCTTCCCTCAATCTCTCTAACAGGGCAGGAGAAGCGATCTCGCGAGACTTGGCGTATTCCTTGCCGTAAATGAAGCGGATCATGACCAACAGAGCGATCATGGAAAGCATCGCCATCGGTCCCATATTAAGGAGAAAATCGAGGAAGCCCAAACCGACATAGGAGCCGATGATGATGTTGGGGGGGTCTCCGATGAGGGTGGCTGCGCCCCCGATATTGGCCGCCAACACCTCAGGGATGAGGAGGGAGAAAGGGTGAACCCCCAAAACCAGGGCCATCTCGATGGCGACCGGGGCCATGAGCAGCATGATGGTGACATTGTCAAGCAAGGCAGAGGCCACGGCGGTGATGATGGTAAGAACAGCCGCCAAATGCCAAGCATTGCCACCAGTAGCCTTATAGGCTTGGTAGCCCAGCCATTGGAAGATCCCTGTCCGCCCCATGATGGCCACGAAGATCATCATCCCCATTAAGAGGAAGATGACGTTGAAATCGATATAGTGAATAGCCCTCTCGAAGGAGAGGATCCAGAAATCGGGGTTAGAGGAACCGAGGAGATAAGAGACTCCCAGGATGGCCACCGCCCCCATCAGGGCAGCGATGGTCTTATGGAGTACGCGGAAAGAGATGAGAACCAAGACCAATAGGAAGGTAAAGGTAGCGATGAAAAAAGCAGCATTAAAGACCCGAGGCAAGGATATATCGGGTAGCTCCAGATAGAGGTGTTCTCCTGCCTCTGCTATCTCTTGGCCAGTAAGACTTTGACGCGTGGTTCGGAAGGTGGGCTTGCTCACCTCCACCACCACTTGGACACTCCCCGTCTCTATCTGCTCAACCAATTCCGAGGAGAGGTGCAACTCCAAGATGTAAAACCCCTGCTGGTCGGTCTGGGTTTCCTCTTGCTTCTGGTCAGCGACATAGATAGGGCATTCCTTTCCAGCCACAAAGACCCGCACCTCAGCCTCAGGGATTGCCTCTCCACTGATGTCCACCACCCGACCGACCAAAGTCAGGGTGATATTATCCCCCCCAACGGCTAAAGCCTGGAAAGAAGGGAAGAAGCACAGGAGAGCAATGATGAAGGGTGTCAGGATCTTTCGCAACAGCCTCCTCCGGCGACAGGACCCTCTGATCCACCCCAAAGAGCCGTTCTCCTTGAAAGGCAATCTGTGGGGGTCAAAGAATACTCTCTGTCAATACCTGAAATGTCGCCCTGCAACGCCACCAGGATTTTGCCTGCCTCCAAGATCAAAGGGCTCACCTGCTCATATAGCCGAAGGCCAGGACGAAGAGGATAGTAGCCACGAAACAGGCGGTCAACATAGCCAAAGTGCCAGACCTAATCCA
>CAZERB010000205.1:0-2624 GCA_964514645.1 uncultured Anaerolineales bacterium | reverse complement strand
AGGGGGAGAGAGCCCAAAGCCAAGAAGAGGAGGGAGAGCGCTCCTTGGGCCGGGGTGAGGAGGCGATGGTTCATACTGAGTTTCCTTACAGGATCCCGTGGGACACCATACGAAGTAGGGAGGGCTCTCCTCCATACCGTTATCAGAAGCCCAGCCAGTAGGAGGCCAGCCAGGAACCAAAGGAAGGAGAATTTAGCGAAGAGGCCCAAGCCCAAAAGGAGCGAGCCGAGATAAAGATAGCGAGCCTTCTTTTGGCGATACCAATGGAGGAAGGCTAAAAGGCTGCCCATGCTAAGAGCGCTGATGGCCGAGGTGAGGTAAACCCCTTGACGGCTCCAGAAGATGAAAGAGGGGTGGACGGATAAAAGGAAGGCTGATAAGGCGGCTGCCTTTTCATCGAACATCTCTTGGGCTACGCCATAAGCCAGGGCGATGGTGAGCGCGCCTAAGGTCAGGGCCATGAGCCGCAAAGAGATAACGTTGATCCCCAGGAGGGCAAAGAAGGGGATGACCAGATAGGTGTTCAGGGTCCCCAGATAGTCGTAGATCATCAAGGGGAAGGCTCGACCGGCGACCCGGATGGCCGCCCCACGGAAGGGCTCCGTGGGCTGTCCCAGGAGGAGCCGCATCGCCGGGAGCACCTCTTGGGCCTCATCGTAATGGAGGCCTGGCAGATGCAACTGGTATAGAGAGAGGGTGAAGAAAAGAAGCAGCGCGAGGCCGAGAGGGAGAATAGCGCTTACCCTTTTCCCCACTTCTTATTCCACCAGAAGGCCTACTTCGGTTACCAGGCTCTCATAGTTCCAGCCCGAGGCGTAGATCTGAACGGATCTGACGTAGAAGGGCGGAGGCTTGAGAATCTCCAGGAGATTGCTCCCCTCGTAGGGGTACCAGAGCCCACATCGTATCTGTTCCCCGTTCAAGGTGGGGTTATTCTGGGCGTTCTGGCAATAGAAGCCGTGATACCAGTGGGTGGCGCTCCCGTATTCATCCTCATAGTCGATCCGCACGATAACCGGATATTCGCTACTGAGATAGCCACCACCCCCTAGGCTGTGGGAGTTTACCCTCACATCTAAGCGGAGTTGAAGGGAGAGGTAGTCGGAGACATCTTGATCGATCTCTTGGGTAATGCCCGCCTCAGTATGAACGCCTTCCTCCCCTCTTCGGTAAAGCCTTATAACTTGTCTTCCCTCAAGGGTTGTTAGTTCAGCCACTCCCCCCTCCACCCCCTCCTGGCCCGAGGTAGAGTAAGTGCGCCACCCCAAGAAACCACGGCTGAAATCGCCATTGATGATCAGGTTGCGCGCTGCGGGCAAGAGATCCGAAGGCCCCTCCCCAAGGGCCACCACCACCCTTTTACCAGGCGGCAGTGTGATCCTCTGGCCTTTCGCTTCCACGGTGGCCTCGCCCCTTCGCACCGCTATCTCGGAAGCCTCGTTGCTCACCACCACCGAATAACTCCCCTCGCTCAGGGAGATTTGGCTATGGGGGGTCACGAGTTGCCAATCTGTGGGCCGGCTAGTAGGGAGAGCGGGGTCTACCCTAATCCGTCCTCCGTTTTGCTCCAGGGCGATCTCGTTGGGCCGGGGGCTCAAGCCGAAGGAGGGAGAGCGCGCCTTGATGAGGCGGACCTCGCTGTTGGGGAAGATGGTGACCCTGCTATCGTCGAAGAAGGTCAAGAGCGCCTTAGAGTTGGCATCAGTTCGGATGACGCTCTCCTCGGGGATTTCCCGCTGGCTGGTCACCCCCACGTCAGGAGGCAACCCTCTTACCCTCACTAAGACAGTCCCGCTGATCACTTCCAATTTAGGATCGTGAGAAGTGGCGGCGGTGATGATCCACCAGCGGATAGTGAGAGGGATGCTCACCGCCAAAGCGCAGAAGACGAAGAAGGAAGCCAAAAGGATCGCCCAGGCGACTTTCTGCGGATCTCTTCTCACCGGTATCGCACCTCGAAGGAGGAGAATTCGCCGCTGGGCTCGCTCCATTCCAGATCTATCTTCTCCACCCAAGCCGACGAGGGCCCAATGTGGAGTTGTTTTAGTAGGCTCTCTAACGCTTCCCTATCCCCCTCCGCTACCACCTCCACACTCCCATTCCAAAGGTTGCGAACGCAGCCTAACAGGGTCAACCGCATAGCGTGGGTTCGGGTGAAGTCACGGAAGAAGACCCCCTGCACTCGACCGTGGATGATGGCTCGCATCCGTGCTCGTTCTGACATCCCATATCTCCACGTTTACCGGTTCCCCTCTATTGTATAAATAATTGTAGTCCACAGATATTCATAGCCGGATAGTTTCCGGTTATGTCCACCACCACCAAGCGGAGGGAATAGACCCCAGGAGAGAGCCCGGAGGTATTCCAAGTTGCCAGATGTCCGTTAATGATTCGCTCTTTAGCCTCATCCCGCTCCGGTCCTATGAAATGCCAATCTCTATCATCTGCGGGGTTGGTTCCCTCAGCGAACTCGACTTTATAGAACCAGAAGTCGGCCAAATCCACCGTTCCCCATATCTCCACTGCCCCCTCCAAGAGGGCTCCTGGCCCCGGTGCAGTGATCTGTACACTAGGGTTGGGACAGGTCGGTGGGGGAAGGGAAAGGGTAGGGGTAGGGCTGGGAC
>CAZERB010000204.1:0-2625 GCA_964514645.1 uncultured Anaerolineales bacterium | reverse complement strand
AGGCGTTCTCCTGGCCTTGGAAGGGATAGACCAGTCGGGGAAGAAGACCCTCTCTGCTCTGTTGATGGGGCGGCTAAGGGAAATTGGCACCCAGGGAGAGATAATCTCTTTCCCTGATTACACCACGCCCATCGGTAAGGAACTCAAGTTCTACTTAAAAGGAGAGAGGGACTATCCACCCCAAACCCGCCATCTACTCTTCGCTGCCAACCGATGGGAGCGGAAGAGAGATATAGAGGCTTGGCTCCAGAAGGGAAAGGTGGTTTTGGCCAACAGGTATATCGCCTCCGGGGTGGCTTACGGGATGGCTCACGGTTTGGAGAAAAGTTGGCTCTGGAATCTGGAGGAGGGTTTACCGAAGCCGGATCAGACTTTCCTCATCGATATCCCTCACGAGCTCTCCTTCGCTCGGAAGGCGAAAGAGCGGGACCTCTATGAGGAGCAAACAGATCTCTTAAGACGAGCCAGGGAAGCCTATCTCAACCTGGCTTTGGAGGGCAACTGGGCGGTCTTGGATGGGAAGAGGGAGGTAGAGAGTGTATTTGGCGATCTCTTCAAGAGGGTGATGGAGATCTTATCTTCGAGGGGGTACAAGATCACGCCATCTCCTCCAATTCACCCCTAGATCTCTCTACTTCCTCCGGGCTCTCCCCTGCCTCAAGCCTATCTATAGTCTCGTCGAACTCGGGGCCTAGATCCTCTCCCATCTCCCGGCCCATCTTCCGCATCCAGCGGGCTAGGCTTTTTGGGTCGTTTTCGTCCAGGCCAGAGAGGCTTGAGGGGTCAGCGAGGCTCTCCAACCTGCTCTCTTCCGACCTCAAGAGAGCCACTTTGGAGATGAGCCGCTTTAACTTTTGGCTACCGCAGGCACTGCAGCGGGGAGGGCTCTCATCGGATAGGCTTCGGATAAGAGAGATGCGCCGGCGACAACTATGGCATCTGTATTCGTAGATGGGCATTTTACTACGTCCCTGTATTAAGGATGCACTATCTATTATAGTCGGGACGAACTCATAAATCAACCTTTACGTAAAGTATCCCTGTCCTTACAGGATCTCCCCAGATACCGGGGACGGTGCCTGTGGGATGGGAAAGGAGGAGGGCGGTGACAGATCTTCTACATGTGGGCTTCGGAGCCAACGTCGTTGCCCAGCGGATCGTGGCCATGTGCGACCCAGATTCTGCTCCTCTCAAGCGGATGGTCCGACGAGCCAGGGAGGAGGGCTCGGTTATCGATGTTACCTATGGCCGGAAGGTGAAGACGGTGATAGTCATGGATACGGGACATATCGTCCTGGCGGCTCTGCAACCAGAGACTATAGCCGGTCGGCTTCAACGCGAAAGTCTAACCCGAGGCCCTCGGCAAGATAATAGAAGGGCTGGAGATTAAGGAGTAAAGGGAAAGATGGTAAAGGTTACAGGCTTCGACAAGGAACTCCTCTCTTACTTCGAGAGCCCCCCTCTCCTCATCGTCCTCTCCGGCCCTTCGGGGGTGGGGAAGGATTCGGTGCGGAAGCGGATGGAGGAACTGGGCTGCCCCGTCCATTTCGTGGTCACGGCCACAGACCGACCCCGCCGACAGGAGGAGATAGATGGGGTGGATTACCATTTTCTCTCCACGAAGGAGTTTGAGAGGATGATAAAGGAGGGAAAGTTCCTGGAGCACGCTACCGTCTACGGCCAATACAAGGGGATCCCCAAGGAGGATGTGCGGCAGGCCCTGGCGCGGGGTGAGGATGTCCTTCTGCGGATCGACGTCCAAGGGGCCAGGACCATAAGGGAGATCGTCCCTGAGGCGTTACTGATCTTCCTTTGCGCCTTCTCTATGAGGGAGTTGATAAAGCGGCTTAAGGAACGGAAGACGGAGAGCGGAGAGGAGGTGATGGAGAGAGTGGCCATGGTCCAGAGGGAGATGAGGTATCTTCCGGAGTTCGACTATATGGTCATCAATCGCGAGGGCAGGCTTGACGAGGCGGTGGAGGAGATCATGGCCATCATCCGTGCCGAGAAATGTCGCGTCCATCCCCATCGCGTCTCTATTTAGGGAGGGGGTGTCTTATGGCTAAAGACGTGCGCCGTTCGACTATCGCCGGCTCCTGGTACCCTGGGAGTCCGGAGAGGTTAGGAGAGACGGTAGATAGGTTCCTAGCCGATGCCGGAGGCGGCCAGATTAAAGGGGAACTTGTAGGGCTTATCGCCCCTCACGCCGGCTATCAATATTCGGGGCAGGTAGCAGCCTACGCCTACGTTGAGTTGCGAGGGAGGAAATACGAGAAGGTCGTTCTCCTGGCCCCCAGCCATCGGGCCTACGAGGGGGAGTTCGCGGTCACCAGTTACGCCTACTATGAGACGCCTCTAGGCTTGGTGCCCGTGGATAGCGACCTGGTGGCCCAGTTGGAGGCCCAGGTCCCTCTAAATAAGACCGACGAGAACTTAGAACATGCGCTGGAGATCCAACTCCCCTTTTTGCAACGGACGCTAGGGGGGTTTTCTTTACTTCCCATCCTGATGGGGGGGCAATCCTGGTCTTCTTGCCAGAAGTTGAGCGAGGGGTTAGCTAAGGTTCTCCTCGGCCAGAAGGCCTTACTGGTGGCCTCCACCGACCTCTCCCATTTCTACGACTAC
>CAZERB010000203.1:0-2630 GCA_964514645.1 uncultured Anaerolineales bacterium | reverse complement strand
AGCGGATACCAGAGTTCCAGGTCCTGGTAGAGGTTCTCCGCCAGAACGGCCACCCGTTTTCCTTTTAGAGTCATCTTTCCCTCCTTTTGTACCTTACCATGAGAGCCAGGCGAAAAGCCTGGGTATGAGCCAGCCCAGCCCCGGGCCGGCGATGAAGTAACTTATGATCCTATCCTCCTTACGGGGCACCCGCCTGAAGAGCGTGATGATACTCACGAAGACGGTAGCCGCCAAAGCCAGCGAGAAGAACTGGGAGGGGGAGTGCATCCTGGAATAGGCTAACGCCGCCAGGATACCAGCCATAGGGGGCATTAGGCCGAAATTAGCCAGGATGACGATGAGGGCTCCACGAGGCGAAAGGCTCGCCAGACGCCCCTCCTCTCGGATTGCAGATATTAACTCCTCCCTCATCAACCAAGCGTAGAAAGCGGTGGCCAGGCCCCAAGGGACCCCCGCCAGGACCCCTTTAACGATAACCGCTAGACCATCCATCATCGTGCCTCCTAGAGAGTGCGGCTAGTTGGCTTTCCTTTATGCTCGAACTGCCTCCGAAAAATCCCCCTCATGGTTTGGATGGTATCCGCCTCTTCAGGGCTCTTATCGTCTCGGAGACGGGAGATGCGGGCGAACCGCAAGGCTAGGCCTGAGTCGTAGTGGGGGCTCCTCTGGATCTCGTTGAAGAGCACTTCCACCACCGTCTTTGGCTCTACATAGACCGTAACCCCCTGATGGTAGATCTCTAAGGAGAGGAGGCGAGCCGTCATTTCCTCAAATTCCTTGTCCGTCAAACCCTTGAAAGTCTTCCCCACCTCTAAGAATTCCCCACTATCTTCGTCCCGGGCTGCCAGGTGGTAGTTGGATAGCCAGCCGTGGCGCCGCCCATACCCCCAGTCGGCGGCTACGATCACCAGGTCCAGGGAGATGGCCTGCTTTATCTTAAACCAGGCCTTGCCTCGAATGCCAGGGGTATAGACGCTATCCAGCCGTTTGGCGATGAGCCCCTCGTGGCCGGCCTCATAAGAGGCTTGAGCGAAGAATTCTCCCTCTTGAGGGTTCTTAGGGGTTAGACGGGCCACGGAGTTTAGGTTCCCTTTCACCTCTTGTAACACTCGCCACCGCTTATGATTAGGTTCATCAACTAGGCTAGTGCCATCCCGATAGAGGATATCGAAAAGGTAGAGTTGGATGGGGACCTCGCGCATTAACTCTTTTAAGTTATGGATGCGGCGGAAGCGGCGCATCAGATGCTGGAAGGGGAGGGGGCGTCCCCTCTCATCTACGGCGATCGCTTCGCCTTCCAAGATGGCTGAGTCAGCCTTCACCTCCTCTCGGACTTGGTCTACCACCTCTGGCAGGCTAGACGTCACCTCCGAGAGGTTGCGAGAGTAGATCCGCACCTCTTCGCCTGCCTTATGTATCTGCACCCGGGCGCCGTCGAGTTTATACTCTAGGGCTGTCTTTCCCTTGTGCTCCTGGAAAGCCTGGGCCACGTCGTCGGCCATCTGGGCCAGCATCGGCTTGAGGGGGCGAAAGAGTTGGGGCTTCATCCGCTTCAGCCCCTCTTGACCCTCGGTGAGAGCGATAGATGCTACCTCTCCCAGGTCGCCACAGAGCATATTTGCCCGGCGGGTTAGTTTTTTGGGTATCTCTGCGGCCTGGGCGATACCATCTAGGAGTATCCCCTCGCTCACCCCATGGCGCATCTCCCCCACCACATTCTTGACGATGTATTTGGCTTCCACTGGCTGGGCTCGCAAGAAAAGGGAGTTGAGGAGTTCTTCCCTCTTTCGGCGGGAGCCCGCGCCTGCTGTCTCGGCGATCTCCTCGAAGGTGCGATAGACCTCCAAGAGGGCGAGGGCTGGCGATTGGGGAGGTGCAACCCTTGCTCTCTCCAGGAGGAGACGAGCCCATTGGCCACCATCCACGGCCTGCGCTTGGATAGCCGCTAGGTCGCTCTTTTTGGGCGCGGTCAGCCCTTGGAGGACGTTGGAGACAGCCCGCCAACTGAGGTTCAGGGCTCGGCTATCCCATTCGGGGAAGACCTGGCCGATGAGAAGCCGAACACCGGGGCCTATCTCCTCGGGGGTTAACCCCTTCAAGAAATCGGCGATGAGGGCTGCCAGTTCTAGACGTTTCTTTGTCTTCTCTAGCCTCTCGCCCAGAAGGGCCAGGGTGAGGAAAGGGGTCTGAACCATACTCTTGCCTTCTGCCACGCCTACACCGTTGACAGCGTAATTATAAAGGAATTAGGAGAAAAAGAAAGAGAGAGAGACCTAACGAGAACCATTGTGACAATTGAAAGCCACTTCTGATTTTTGAAGGCCATTGGTGTTGACATAACCCCCTAGTTAGTATATCATGGATTTAGGTGACGTTTAGATCGGGGTTGGCTGTGGTTCTTGTTGTTGAAAGGGAGTGACAATGAAGGTGAGAGACATTTTGGGCAGGTTGTTAGGCGGGGTAATGGTAGTGGCTCTCGCTTTGTTTTTGGTTATGCTTTTCAGTTCAGTCAGCAAAAAAGAGGAGCCAGTGGTGCAAGCGAAGGTTACTCCGGGGTTGACCCCAACGGGAACATTCATTGTGCCCACCCCTGTGCCGATTCCAACTTATACCCCGGTGCCCACTCTTCC
>CAZERB010000202.1:0-2660 GCA_964514645.1 uncultured Anaerolineales bacterium | reverse complement strand
ATAGCGAGACTCCGCCGTGCTAGGCTGGGAATAGACCAACGACCCGGTTTCCCCATCGGTAGGAAAGCGGATATAGTCGAACTGCAACTCGTCGAAACCAAGGCCCGCCACCTCGCTCGCGATAGCGATATTATATTCCCATACCTCCTCACGGAAGGGATCAACCCATAAGGAGCCCTTGCTATCGGCAAAGAGCGTCCCATCCGGCCGCATAACGGCCAAATCTGGTCTCCCCTTCGCCAAGACCGAGTCCTTGAAGACCACCAGCCGCGCGATAGTATAGATGCCTTGTTCTCGGCAGAGGCGGAGGAGTTCCTCGACCTCCATCAACCCCCTCTGTTCCGCTCCTATCTCTAAGGCCAGTGGGTTCTGGCTATGGTAGGCGAGCCCTCCTGAGTCCCCCTTTATATCCACCACTATGGCGTTCAACTCCGTGCGGGCTACCATATCGATGAGAGCCCGTACCTTCTCTTCAGAAGCCAAGAGGCCGAAAGCGATATATATACCCTTGGCCTCAAAGGTGGCCTCCAAGGGTTGCAAAACCACATCCAGGGTAGTCGACTGGGGGGCCGCAACCTGGAGATCTTTGAACCCCGGGGCGCTAAAATTCAAAACCACCTGGGCCGGTAGATCGGTCAGGTAGTAACTTCCACCGGCATCGGTGTGAAAAACCCTCTCCCCAACCTGGACAACGACATCGGGAATAGCGATGCCAGTCGCCTCGTCCGTTACCACCCCCTGGAGGGTATCGGGTCGCAAGGCGACCTCCAGGATCCCCTCCCCGCCGTATGTCGCCTCCCCACCCTCGTAGCCGTCCGCCTGTAGTTGGAATCGATCTCCCGGCTTAACCCCCTCTATCTGGCTCTGCCCTTGCTCATCAGTTACGAAGGAGCCATTCCCCCAAGATAGGAGCACCCCTGGCAGCGGCTGGCCGGTATAGAGGTCGTAGACCGCTACCACTACCCTGCTCCGCTCTAATACTACCTCCAAAGGCAAGTGGCCCCCATAGATAACCTCCGCCCCATAGTACCCCTCAGCCAGGACAGAGATGTGGGCCCCTTCCCTCAAGCGTCGCAGGAAGAAAACTCCTTCCTGGCCTCTCTCTGCCACCTTTTCCCCCGCCGAGACGACCGCCTCTGCGATGGGGAACCCCCTCTCATCCTTCACCTCTACCGCCGTGATCCGGGGCCGGAGGAGTATCTCTTGAATTTCTTCTCCCCGAAAAACCGCCTCCCCAGGCTCATACCCCGGGGCGACGATGGCGATAGTGGCCCCTCTTTTCAGGCGGCGAAAGGTAAAACTTCCCTTAGCATCGCTCCAGGTGATCTGTCTCCCAGTAGAGATCGTGGCCCCAGACAGGGGCTCGCCCGTCTCCCCATCTCGCACGGTGGCTATCAGGAGGTTGGGGCGGAGGACCACCTCTAAAGGGAACTCCTTAGCGAAGAATCCCCCCACCTCTATGCGTCCCTTCGTCTCCAGATACCCCTCCGCTTGGACGGAGACGGTCAGCTCTCCCCTCAAACCTTGAAAGCGAACCCGCCCCTCACCATCTGCAACCTGGACGGTCTGGCCTATGGTGACCACGGCGCCGGCTAGAGGCAGCCCTGAGAGCTCATCGGTGACTATCCCTAGAACCACCTTCTCGTCGAGAAAGAGGAGCCAAGTCATCACCGCTGCCAAAAGCGAGAAAGCCAAGAGGGTGAAGAGTATGACCTTCACTAAGAGGCCATACCGTCTGAGGAGGGGAACAAGCCGCCTCCTGCCCTCTTCTCCTTGACCATAACTTTCCTTAAAAATTGGACTCCTCCTTAGATTTTAAGGTCTAACATATTGTCAGAGGATGACTTCTCTGCTACAATAAAGAGTGGTTTGTGGGAGAGGCTCTTCTTCCCCCGGAGAGCCCTGGTGGCTACTGCCCCGGCGGCTTTGCCCCAGGGGGAAAGATCCCTCATGGCGCTCCATCATTTGGAGGTTCCTTCGCTTCCAAGGTTGGGGCACTGACTTAAGACCCCATAGGTACGATTTGTACAACCGAAACTTATCAAGGACAGCCTGGTGCCTTCGGCATCCTGCCTGCCCTGGCACATGGCAGGCCAGGGAGGATGTCTCCCCTTCGGGCTCTGCGCTTGGTCCTGAGACTCGGTGTCGAAGGAATGGGCCTCGGGGTCTGCTTGTCACCTGGCCCAAGCCGTGCTAGGACGGGCTGGCACGTGGCAGCCGGGGAAGGAAGCAGCCGAAGGGAAGGAAGGCCTCCTTCCCGATTTTGGGATGGTGCCCTTTTTCGCCCGTCCAGAAGGGTTATAGAGAGCATGGACGCCCATCGAATCTGGCAGGCCGCCCAGGGTGAGTTGCAACTCCAGATGACCCGGGCCACCTACGACACCTGGCTCAAGGGGACCTTTGCCGTCTCCTATGAGGACGGCCTTCTTATCGTGGGGACGGAGAACCCCTACGCCAAAGAGTGGCTCGAGAACCGCCTCTTGGGCACCATAAAGAGGACTCTGGCGGGCATTCTGGGTCACACAGTAGAAGTTAGATTCATAGCCAAGGCCCATCAGACACGCCTCTCCCCGCTCCTCCTATCCGTTCAGGATCCTGAGGATCCTTCAGGATCCGAAGGAGAGGAGCCCTCCCTCCCCTCACCCCCTCTATCTTCGCTC
>CAZERB010000201.1:0-2660 GCA_964514645.1 uncultured Anaerolineales bacterium | reverse complement strand
ACCGTCGATGTGGTGATCCCGGTCTATAACGAGGAACAGGTGCTGGAGCAGAGCATCTCTACTTTGGTAGCGTTCCTTCACGCCCGCTGTCCTTACGATTGGCGGGTAGTGATCGCCGATAACGCCTCCACAGATCGAACCTTAGAGGTAGCGAAGAGGCTGAGTGAGCGGATCCCAGAGGTGGAGTTCATCCACCTGGACGTGAAAGGCCGGGGACGGGCCCTCCGGCGCGCTTGGATGGAGAGCCAGGCTGACGTAGTCAGTTACATGGATGTAGATCTTTCCACCAACCTGGAGGCTTTCCCTCTCCTCATCGAGGCGTTGATCAGCGGTGGCTACCATCTGGCTATCGGCTCCCGCCTCAAGAGAGAGTCGGTCATCACCCGCCAACTGAAACGGGAGATCCTCTCTCGGGGCTATAATCTGCTCATCAAACTCTTTTTCTTCAACAACTTCTCCGACGCCCAGTGCGGTTTCAAAGCCCTAACGCGTCACGCGGCAAGGGAAATAGTCCCCTTAGTTAAAGATCAAGGCTGGTTCTTCGATACTGAACTCCTCCTGCGGGCGGAACAGAAAGGCTATAAGATCTTCGAGGTCCCGGTGGAATGGATCGAGGACCTCGATAGCCGAGTCGACGTCCTCCAAACGGCGCTAGATGACGTGAAGGGCCTTATCCGAGTTCGGTTCACAAGAGTATGAACCTCTCTCACCTAGATGCCCAAGGGCGAGCGCGCATGGTAGATATAGGGGAGAAGCCCGATACGAAGCGGGTCGCGGTGGCTAAAGGCCGCGTGTTGATGAACCCCCAGACCCTCGAACTCGTCCGCAAAAACGAGATAGCCAAGGGAGATGTCCTAACCGTAGCTCAGGTGGCGGGCATCGCCGCCGCTAAGCGGACCAGCGAACTAATCCCCCTCTGTCACCCTCTTCTCTTAACCAATATAAGCGTTGACTTCGACTTTCAAGACGATGGTATAGAGATTATGGCCATCGTGGAGGCTGCGGGCAAGACAGGGGTGGAGATGGAGGCTCTCACCGCGGTCACCGTATCAGCCCTCACCATCTACGATATGTGCAAAGCCCAGGACAGAGCCATGCGCATCCAAGATGTGCGCTTGGTCAAAAAGAGCGGGGGTAAGAGCGGGGAGATCGTCCTAGAATGAGGTTCGCCTTTCGCTGCACCAGATGCGCCAAAGAATATCCAGGCGATCTACGAAGGTGGCGCTGCGAATGCGGCGCACCCTTCGCTTTAGATGCAAGCCTCCCCTTCTCCAGAGAGGTCATCGAAACCAGCATCCCCACTATGTGGCGATATAGAGCGATGCTGCCTGTCACCGAGATCATCTCCCTGGGGGAGGGGCACACTCCTCTGGTTGAAGTTGAGCTCTACGGACAAAAAGTCGCCTGCAAACTCGAGTACCTAGCGCCCACCGGCTCCTTCAAAGATAGAGGGACAACTGTTCTCGTGAGCGCCCTCGTTGAGATGGGCATAAGACGGGTGGTGGAGGACTCCTCAGGGAACGCCGGAGCCAGCCTGGCCGCCTACTGCGCCCGCGCTGGTATCGAGGCCCATATATACGTCCCTGCCCACGCCTCCCCTGGAAAATTGGCCCAGATCGAGGCCTACGGCGCCAAACTCATCCCCATCACCGGCCCCCGGGAGAGATCCGCCCAGGAAGCACAAAGGGCGGCCGAAAGAGACTATTACGCCAGCCATTATTGGAACCCCTTGCCCCTAGAGGGGATAAAAACCGAAACCTATGAGATATGCGAGGCTCTGAGATGGCGGGCCCCGGAAAAGGTCGTACTTCCCGTGGGGCAAGGGACCCACCTCTTGGGCGTCTATCAGGGCTTTAGGGATCTCGTAGAAGCCAAGGTTATCAAAAAGATGCCGCGCCTCTATGGTGTACAGGCTATGAGTTGCGCACCACTATACGAAGCCTCCCATAGGCGCTCCTCTATGCCGCCTCGACCCACGGTGGCCGAGGGGATAAGTATAAGAGATCCGATCCTTGGAAGAGAGGTCTTGGAGGCGGTACAGGCCACAGGGGGAGAGATGTTGGCTGTCACGGACGAAGAGACGCTAGCGGCTCGAGATATCATAGCCAGACAAGGACTATACGTGGAGCCCACCTCGGCAGTGGCGGTAGCCGCTCTCAAACAACTCCCGCTCCATTTAGAGGGCGTAACCGTGATCTCCCTCACGGGGAGCGGCCTAAAGAGCCCAAAGGAGTATAGGTGGAGAGACGAGTAGTCATCACTGGGATGGGGACCATCAACCCTCTGGGCCATGACGTAGAAACCACCTGGCGGAATCTGGTGGCAGGCAAGTCAGGAGTAGATCTTTTGACCCGCTTCGATACCTCAAATTTCCATACTAAGATAGCCGCCGAGGTACGTGATTTCGACCCCTCGAACTATTTCGCTCCCCGGGAAGCCCGTCGTATGGATCTCTTCCTCCAGTTCGGTTTGGTAGCCACAGTAGAAGCCCTGGATCAAGCCAAATTGCCCCTAGACTCTGCGGCTGACCAGATAGGCGTGCTCTTCGGCACCAGCATCGGCGGCTTGGAGACAGCCTTGGCTACCTATGAGGCCCTGACCAAAGAAGGGCCGCGCCGGGTAAGCCCCCTCTCCATCATGGCCATGACTCCCAATATCGC
>CAZERB010000200.1:0-2668 GCA_964514645.1 uncultured Anaerolineales bacterium | reverse complement strand
ATCCACTTATCGCCTCGGTGATAGCACAAAGAGCGGCGAGTCCTCTCGTCCGCTCTTCTGGCTTCTCTCCTTCCTTCGCCATGTTCGCTTCCCTCCCACCCAGGATGTCCGCTGATGGCTTTTTCCATTTTATATATATTATAATATTCCATCTATCTTGTCAACGGGGAAGATGGCTGGCAATGGCAAGGGACAGGGCAGATTACTGGTAGCGTCTGGACACACCTCACCTCGATGTCGCTAACCCTACATGGTGCGATTTCCTGCTAAGAGGAGAGATGACAGGTGTCGTTCAGGAGGGTGAGATAGAAACTCCCCTCTTGCCATTCGAAGATGTTTACGGCCGCCTCGTCTTGCCCTATCTGCCAGATATGGGAGTTGTCGAGCCCCAAGACGGCGCAGAGCACCACTTTGTTCGTGATCTTATGGCCCACTAAAACGACCGTCTCTCCTCGGTGGCTTTCGGCTAACTCTCGCACGGATTCCAAAACCCTCTCCCGTAACTGGGCCAGGCTTTCCCCCTGGGGGAAATGGACAAGGTGGGGTTCTTGTAGCCATTGGCGGTAGATATTCGGGTATCGTTGCTCCGCCTCTTCAGGGGTAAGCCCCTGGAGGGCTCCGTAGTCGATGTCGAGGAGCCCCTCTAAAGGCTTCACTTCTAGCCCAAGTTGACGAGCGATAACCTTCCCGGTCTCCTTTGTACGCTTCAGGGGGCTACTATAGACGGCCGCAATAGCCCAGGAGGCTAGACGGCGGCCTAAAGCCTCCGCCTGGGCTAGGCCGGTCTCGTTGAGGGGGATATCGGCCCGACCTCGGAACCGCTCCACTCGGTTCCACTCCGTCTGTCCGTGTCTCACCAGGACGAAACGGGTCATCTCTTAACCCACTCCTTTGGCCTTGCGGAAGTTCAAAGTGTAGCAGAAGAAGTTACCGCCCTTCTCCACGAGTTCGAAGCCCGCCTCTCGACACCAGCGGACAACCGTCCTGCGCAGGGGATAATCTGGGTCGGGG
Source organism: uncultured Anaerolineales bacterium (assembly GCA_964514645.1). Classification (GTDB taxonomy): domain Bacteria; phylum Chloroflexota; class Anaerolineae; order UBA7937; family UBA7937; genus UBA7937. Next base: position 1,657 of record CAZERB010000200.1, on the reverse strand, counting down.
AGCATCTCCGTGATGGAAAGGGTGCCGTCGGCCTTGAGGACGCGGTGGATCTCCCGCAGGGCTCTTACGGGGCCTGGGATCTCCCCTAGGATGGCGACTAGAAAGGCTAGATCAAGGCTTTGGTCGGGGAAGTATAATTCATAGGCCTCTCCTATGCGGGTTTCCACGTTGGTGAGGTTCTGGGTCTTCTGTTTCAGAATGGCTATGGCCTGCGGCTCGATGTCCACGGAGTAGAGTTTGCCCCTCGGGCCTACGCGTCGCGCGGCTTCGAGGGTGAAAAAGCCGGAGCCGGGCCCCAGTTCCAGGACTTCCATGCCGGGGTGGATGCCAACTAGATCGAGAGTCTTTCCAGCGCTGAAAAAGCGACGGCGCAGGGGGTTATCTATCAACCGGATCATCGCCGCGGGGATGGGAAAGGGGTATATCTTGCGAACGAGGCGCACCACTATCTGCAAAACCAAAAAGAGAGCCATGAGGGCCACTAGAGCCCACAGGCATGTCCCAACCACTACTTACCTCCCACTTAGCCTACCGCATGGTGCGCTCAAACCCTTCTTGGCTCCCAGTTGCCTCTTCGACCGGGATCGACTCCGCTACGCGGAGTCGGCCATCCGAGGTCAATTCAAACCTCTGACCTCGCCAGACCACTCCTCGGCCCATCCCTCCAGCGCACCAAATGAAGAAGACGAATAAGTCGCTTAACGGCAGCCAGAGTAGCGATCGACGGAGCACCCTATCGTCGGTATGTCCGGATACGAGCCAAGCGACCCCCCAACGGAGGGTGATGGAGGTAACGACCGTCGCCAACCCCCAGGGTGCGAACCTAGAAGCGGTGGCCGTGGCCATAGCCAACGGTGTGCTGAAGGTGATGAGAAACCCTGGGTATTCCCGCCATCGGCTAACACGGGCGCATTTGGCCCAGCGTATTTGCCGGTCCCAGAATTGGCGGAGGCTCTCCGCACCGAGAATGGTAGTCAGTATGTAGTCTGAGAGATGCACCCGCCGATCCTGGGCGCCGATCCGCGCTCCCAGTTCATAGTCGTCGGCCAGGTAGTCAGCGATGGCTGCAAATCCGCCCACAGAGATCAAGTCACTCCGCCGCAAGACCAGGGTGGCTCCCAAGGCGAAGCGGCCGGCCAGATATCTGCGTCCCACCAGCACCGAGGGCAAGAAGAGGCCCCCCACATAAAGGGCTTCCAGACGAGCCGTCAGGTTCAAAGGCTCTCCGCCCTTGTAGAGGCAGGTCACCAGCCCCGTCTTGGGGTTCGCTAGGGGCGCTACCACTCGGCTTAGATAGTCTGATGTTACCCTCATGTCGCTGTCGCTTATGGCCAGTATCTCGTAGTGCGCTTCTTTCACGAGGCGGTGTAGGATGCTCACCTTGGGGTTCGTGCCCAGGGGGCCAGAGATAATCAAGCGGATATTTGGCTCCGAGAACTCCTGCTGAAGGCGTTCTATGATCGGGACGGTAGGATCATCGGCGTCTAGCACCCCAAAGAGGATCTCGAACTCAGGGTAGTTCTGGTGGACGAAAGTGAGGAAATTCTCATAGGCTTGGGGGTCGAGACCTTTGACCGGCTTGAGGATGGAGACAGGGGGGCAGAAATCGGGGTCTGCGGCTTGCGGATTGCGGAAAAAGGCACGCACGCACCACCAG
>CAZERB010000199.1:0-2691 GCA_964514645.1 uncultured Anaerolineales bacterium | reverse complement strand
ATGACTATTCCCTCCACTTTGCGGGGGAGTTCGTGGCCGCCTTTCTGGACACGCAGGGGGTGGATCGGGCCAGCCTGGTAGGTAACTCCCTGGGCGGTGCGGTCTCACTTCAGTTCGCCGTCCACTACCCCCATCGGCTGGAGAAACTGGTTTTGGTATCGAGCGGGGGGTTGGGCAGAGAACTACCTCTTTCCTTTCGCTTGCTTACGATACCGCTCTTGGGAGAGTCTATCGCTTGGGCCTGGGGTACCAGAGTGGGCACACGGCTGACTTTGAGGTCCATCGTTTACGATCCTCAGGTCATAAAGGATGAGTTTGTAAATGAGATGGCGGAGTTGGCCAGGCTCCCCGGGGCTAGGGAGATGCTCCTCACGGTGGCCCGGACGGGGATCGACCTCCGGGGCCAAAATATGGTACTCTTGGAACCTCTCCTCCGTCGAGTTCCAGAGATCGAGGCTCCCACCCTCATCATCTGGGGTGCTCAAGACCCTATCATCCCCGTGGCCCACGCTCATATCGCCCATCAGATGATAAGGAACTCCTGCCTCCATATCTTCGACCGTTGTGGCCACGTGCCCCAGATAGAAAAGCCCGAGGAGTTCAACCGGTTGGTGTTGGAGTTCCTAGGAAGTGATTGAAGGGAGCCGGGCCAGGAAGGGCTGCCCCAAGGTGAGCCTTGCTACCACTTCCCCAACGCTTCATCTGTCTGATGCCCTAGCCCGGTGGATGAAGGGGTTGCGTTTCCAGATCGAAAGGGGGAAGAGCAGGCCAAGGCTCGAGTATCGAGGGGGGACCGGGCTCAAGAGAAGAGGAAAGCCTTTGGCTCATAGTTGAGAGCCACAAAGCCCAGGCTTGAGTGAGGTGATAATGGCCAAGGTATACGCCGGAAAACTGCTCCGCATCGACCTAGGTGAGGGGAGATGGGAAACCCAAGTGATCGCCGAGGAAGATGTCCAGTGCTATCTCCTGGGCAGCGGGCTGGCGGCTAAGATCTTCTACCAAGAGATGGAGCCGGCCCTCGATCCGCTGGACCCTGCAAGCCCCCTCATCTTTATGGACGGCCTTCTCACGGGGAGCATAGCCCCTGCCGCCTGCCGCCTCTCCGTCTGCGGTCGCTCCCCTCTCACCGGCATCTGGAATGAATCCCTGGTAGGCGGCTACTTTGGGGCTGAACTCCGTTTCGCCGGCTATGACGGCCTTCTCTTCGAAGGGCGCACCGAGAGGCCAGTCTACCTCTGGCTCGAGGACGACCATGTCGAGATAAGGGACGCTCGTCCCTTTTGGGGGTTAGATAGTTATGCGACGGAGGAAAGGGTGAGGGAGGAGACCGACCGCCGGGCGCAGGTGGCCTGTGTTGGTCTTGCGGGGGAGAATCTACTGCCCATCGCAGGGGTGGTCTTTGGAGGGAGAGAGACCCGCATGGCCGGGAGAGGGGGAATGGGGGCCCTCATGGCCTCCAAGAACCTGAAGGCTATCGCCGTGAGAGGCACGAAGCGGCCTACCTATCAGAACCCCCAGCGGTTGCGGCGAGCCATCCGAGAGGCCAACAGTTGGATAAGGGAGAACTCTATCTCTATGTCCAAGTTCGGCACTGGTGGGGGGATACCGAACGCCGAGTCTTACGGAGACCTGCCTCTCAAGAATTGGCTCTTGGGGTCGTGGAAGGAAGGAGCAGAGAGGACTTCGGGGCAGCGGATTGTGGAGACAATCTTCTCCAAACATTACCGCTGCTTCGGCTGCCCCATCGGTTGCGGCAAGGATATCCGTATCGAAGAAGGGCCATATGCTGGATTGGAAAGTCACGGCCCCGAATATGAGACCTTGGCCGCCTTCGGTGGGCTGCTCCTCAACGACGATTTGAAGGCCATTGCCAAGGCCAACGATCTCTGCAACCGGTACGGCTTGGATACTATCTCCACCGGGGCGGTTATAGCCTTGGCTATGGAGGCCTATGAAAGGGGGCTTATCACCATAGAAGGCATGGAATTGACCTGGGGGAACCCCGAGGCCATAGTTCGGCTCGTGGAGATGATCGCTCACCGGGAGGGGATCGGCGATCTATTAGCCTCTGGGGCTCGGGCCGCTGCCGAGAGTTTAGGGGATGAAGAACTGGCTATCCAGGTCAAAGGCTTAGAGATCCCCATGCACGACCCCCGGGCTTTCACCGGCATGGCCGTCAATTACGCCACCGCCAACCGGGGCGGCTGTCACCTAGAAGGCCTAACATACTGGTATGGTTATGGAGTCAGATGGCCTGGCTGGGACGAGGGGTGGGAATCGAACCCTCACACCAGCGTGGGCAAGGGCAAATTGGCCTACGATTTCCAGAACTACATGAGCGTTTATAACCCCCTAGGGCTATGCAAATTCATCGCCAAGGCCGGGGTGGAGCCGAGCCACTTGGCGGAATGGGTGAACCTGGCAATGGGGTGGGAGTGGACAAAGGGCGACGTCCTGCTGGTAGGGGAGAGGCTCTTTAACCTCAAGCGGTTGATAAACGTGCGCCTAGGGGTATCTGCGAAGGACGATACCCTCCCCCAGCGGCTTCTTACTCACCTTCGCCCTTTGGACAAGGCGGAAGGGGTGCTCCCCGACCTGGACCTGATGTTGGGAGAGTATTACCAGTTACGGGGCTGGACACCTGATGGGTTTCCGTCAGAGACGAGGTTGAAGGAGTTAGGGCTGGCTTGA
>CAZERB010000198.1:0-2709 GCA_964514645.1 uncultured Anaerolineales bacterium | reverse complement strand
AGGTGATCATCGCTCTGCCTGAGGCCTCTCACGATGAGATCTTGCCCCTTATCTCTGACTGCCGTCAGGAGAGGGTGACCATCAAGGTCTTTCCCGATGTCTTCCAGATCATCGCCTCTGAGGTGAGTGTGGCCGATCTGGGAGGCCTCCCCCTCCTCACCGTGCGGGATATCGCCCTGCGAGGATGGAAACTGACCCTGAAACGGGCCATGGACCTCGTGGTCAGCGCCGTGGGCCTAGTACTGCTCTCCCCCTTCATGCTCCTTATGGCCCTCCTCGTAAAGTTGGATTCTAAGGGCCCGGTCTTCTATGCTCAAGAGCGGATGGGGCTCGATTCGGTGCCCTTCCAGATGATAAAGTTCCGCTCCATGAAGGAAGGCGCGGAGGATGAGACAGGCCCCGTTTGGGCCACTAAGGAGGACCCTAGATGCACTAGGGTAGGGGCTTTCCTCCGCCGCTTCTCTCTAGATGAGTTACCTCAACTGACGAACATCGTTTTGGGAGAGATGAGCCTGGTAGGGCCTAGGCCCGAAAGGCCGATCTTCGTGGAGCAGTTCAAGCAACTAGTCCCCCGCTATATGGAACGACATCAAGAGAAGGCGGGGATGACAGGGTGGGCCCAGGTGAACGGCCTCCGAGGCGATACCTCCATCGTGGAGCGGACCAAGTACGACCTCTACTACATCGAAAACTGGTCTATACTCTTCGATATCAAGATAGTCCTCAAAACCTTCCTCCTGCTCTTCACAGAGCGTAACGCCTACTGAGAGAGCGCCTCAGATTGAGCACTTGACAGGCAGAGGAATTCGTGGTATCATTTTTAGCACTCTAATCAAGAGAGTGCTAATTACTTGGGAATCTCCAAATGCTGACGGAGAGACAGAAGACCATATTGGATCTGGTAGTGAGAGGGTATATCTTTACCGTCGTTCCGGTAGGCTCTAAGGCGCTGGTAGGACAACCAGGCTTGAATGTAAGTTCGGCTACCATTCGCTATGAGATGGCTTCCTTGGAAGAGGCGGGCTATCTGACTCACCCTCATACCTCAGCCGGGAGGGTGCCCACGGAGAAGGGGTATCGCTACTTCGTGGAGCATCTGATGGAGGAGAGAGCGCTATCCGTAGAAGAACAGCGTATGATCCGCCATCAGTTCCATCAAGCGCGAATGGATCTAGATCAATGGTTGAGACTCTCGGCCGCCATCTTGGCGCGCAGCGCGCGGAATGCGGCTCTCGTCACGGCGCCCAAGGCGGTGCTCTCTCGGCTAAAACATCTGGACCTTATCTCTCTGGGCGAGTCGGGGGTCCTCTTACTCTTGGTCTTCCATGAGGGCAGCCTGAGGCAGGAGATCCTCACCTCGGCCCCGCCCTTGGAGCAGGGGGAGTTGAGTCGTCTAGCCAACGAACTGAACGTTAGGCTAGGCGGTCTCACAAGCGAAGAGATAAGGATCCAAATGGCTGGCTTCCAAGGCTTCAATAGAAGGGTATCTCAACATCTAGTAGAGGTGGTGGACCAGATCGACCAAAGGCGAGCCAGCGATATATACCATGACGGGATCACAAATATCCTGCGCCAACCCGAATTCGCCGAGATGGAAAGGGTGGAGAGGGTCCTAGGCATCCTGGAGCGCCGTACCTTTCTCGAGTCCCTCCTGGCGGAGGTGGAGCTCACCCATGGAGGGGTGCAGGTGCTCATCGGAGGAGAGGGTCGCTGGCGCGAGGCGAGGGATTGTAGCATAGTTTTGGCCCGCTACGGCGTGGCTGGGGAGGCGATGGGCGTCCTAGGGGTGCTGGGCCCCATGCGTATGTCCTATGAGAGATGTATCTCTGCGGTGCGCTATATGGCGGGTCTAATGACCGATCTTTTCTCTGAATCTTACGGTCTCTCTACGTAATGACATCGGGAGGTAAGATCGATATGTCCAAAGAGGATGAACCTCGAGAGGAGAGGGTTGCCGAGGCCGAGGAGACTGTGGCTGAGTTGCCCGAGGGCCCGGAGACTCCAGAGGAACTCCGCGCCGCCATCGAGGAGGAAAGAGCCAGAGCGGAGGAGTACCTGGATCAGTGGAAGCGGGCGCGAGCCGAGTTCGCCAACTTCAAGAAAAGGAATGAGAAGGAACGGGAGGAGCTCCTGAATTTCGCCAACTCGATCCTCATCGCCAAAATCCTCCCCATTCTCGATGATTTCGAGAGGGCCGCAAGGACGATACCGGACAAGATACACACCCTCACCTGGGTGGAGGGGATATTCCTCATTCACCGGAAACTCCAGGCTATTCTGGAGCAGGAGGGGGTGAGCGAGATTGAGGCGGAAGTAGGAAAGGAGTTCGACCCTACCGTCCATGAGGCGGTGGTGCATGAGGAGAGCAAGGAATACAAAGAGGGCCAGATAGTAGACATTTTGCAGAAGGGTTACAAGTTGCACGACAGGGTCGTGCGACCAACTCTGGTAAAGGTAGCAAAGGAGAAGAGCGCAAAATAAGGCGCTATTGAGGAGGGATAGATATGGCTAAGGCTATAGGTATAGATTTGGGGACCACCAACTCCGTGGCCGCGGTTATGGAGAGTGGAGAGCCCACGGTGATCTCTACCGCGGAGGGGTCGCGGCTCTGCCCCTCGGTGGTGGCGGTCACTAAGACGGGGGAGAGGTTGGTAGGCCAGGTGGCCAAACGTCAGGCGGTAACCAACTCTGAAAATACCATCTTCTCCA
>CAZERB010000197.1:0-2733 GCA_964514645.1 uncultured Anaerolineales bacterium | reverse complement strand
CACACTGGATGCAGTCGAAGAGCCTATAGGCTTGGGCAAGACTCTGCCCCTCCATCTATAAGACCTCCATACAGTTCCTCAAGGTGATTATGGCGGAAGAAGCCGCAGCCTTGGCCTGGGCCACGGCATCGGGTATATCCTTGGGTCCCTGACAACAGCCGGCTAGATATACCCCCTCCCTCTCTGTCTCCACTGGTCTCCACTTGGGGTGTGCTTCCTGGAAAAAGCCGTCGGGCGAAGAGGATAATCTCAATAGAGCGGCCAAATCTTGGGCATCTCCCCGGGGAGTAATCCCGATAGCCAGAACTACCAGGTCAGCCTCCAACTGAACAGGCTCACCCAGGAGGGTATCCTCAGCCCTAACGATGAGCCTTTCTCCCCTTCTGTATATCTCCGAAGGGCTCCCTCTCCGGTATATCACTCCTTCGCCTCTCACCCGGTCGTAGAACTCCTCGAACCCCTTTCCGAAAGCCCGCACATCGATATATAAGACCGTCACCTCCGCATCTGGTATCTTCTCCCTCACCAGATGGGCTTGCTTGGCCGTGTACATACAACATACCCGGGAACAATACTCCACCCCCAGGCTTTTATCCCTCGACCCCACACATTGAATAAAAACCACCTTCTTTGGCTCCTGCCCGTTCAACGTTATCTTCCCCCTGGTGGGGCCGGAGGCCGAGGAAAGCCGCTCGAACTGGAGGCCGGTGATGACGTTGGGGTAGAGGCCGTAGCCGAACTCCGGCTTGAGATGGGCATCGAAGAGGTCGAATCCGGTAGCCACGATGATGGCCCCCACCTCTACTTCTATCATCTCCTCTTTTTGCTCGAAATCGATAGCCTCCGCTGAACAAGCCTCCTTACAAGCAGGGACCTTCCCGCAAACACCCCTGGTTATAAAGAGGCAACGCTCGGCGTCTATGGTGGCCTTCAAAGGTACCGCCTGAGGAAAGGGTATATATGCCGCTCCTCTCTTGCTCACCCCCACATCGAATTCGCTCTCGATCCTCCCCTTGAGTCGACAAGCCTCCACACAGAGGCTACAACCGGTACATCTATCTACATTCACATACCTGGGCTTCTGCCTCACCCTTACCTTGAAATGGCCTATCCCACCATCTACAGCCACCACCTCCGCATAGCTGAACAACTGGATGTTAGGGTGGCGAGCCACATCTACCATCTTAGGGGTCAGGATACAGGATGAGCAATCGAGGGTGGGGAAGGTCTCATCTAGTTGGGCCATATGCCCCCCAATAGTCGGCTCCCTCTCTACCAGATAGACCAGGAAACCGGCATCGGCGATGTTGAGGGAGGCTTGCATCCCGGCGATCCCCCCTCCTATCACTAAAGACGCTGGCTTCAAGCCTTTGCCTTTAGGTTCCATCTTCATGCCACCTCTATGGGGAGGCTACCTTCCTCCTAAATCCGTCAGTTCATCCTCCTTGAAGGTGACCAGGGGTAACTCATCCTCCAGGCTCCTCCCAGGCAGGTAATCGAACATGGCCTGTACCTCCTGTCCCACCGCCCGAAAAATGGTGGTCAAAGGGATGTCGCTGGGACAGGCGCTTTCACACATCCCACAGCCCACACAGGAGGTGACCATGTGATTCAGCCGGGTCAACTGGAAAAGAAGGATATCGGTGGGCATCTGGATGGCTCCCTTCCGCTCCGCCCACCTCAGGTATCTATCGGATTCATATTCGAAGGTGGACGTCCTAAAGAGGCACTCTTTACAGTAACAGATGGGGCAAGCCACCGTGCAGTTATGGCAGCGGATGCAGGTGGAAAACTGGGCCAAAAGACCTGGCATATCGACCACCCTCTCTCGGAACTGGGAGAAGAGCCGATCTCGCTCCTCGACCCTAGCCTCCACCAATTTATCGATGACCTCCTCTCGGCTAGCGGCTTCTCCCTCCGTCAATTCTAGCCTCCCGGCCAACTCCTCCTCGGCCTCAATGAGGATCTTCTGGCCATCGACGCCGAGGAGGCCGATGGTGAGGGCAGCGTTTTGGGGGATGGGGTACTCGCAAATCCGACAAGCGGATCGGAACTGGTACCCTTGGCGGGGGGAAAGAGCGCCTTCTTCAGCCCCTCTCACCAGTTCCATCGTCGGAGACCCACCCTCGGAGATGAGTTTGGCGTAATCGGTCACCTCGTAGGTGCCTAGGCAATCGATGCCTATGATCATAAGGTTTTCCAGATGGGCCTGCTGTAATTTGACCAGTTCGATGAGGGCCCTTATCTCACAGGAGCGCAAGAGGGCTCCGATCTTCTCCCTGGGTTTGCCGATGGTCAAGGAGGAGACGAGACGAGCCGCGTTCACCGGCATCACCGGGGCCAAAGGGTTCGCCTTCTCCAAGCGAAGAGGCTCCTTCACTAGGGCGGGCATAACGGTATCGCCAGAAGGCGCCTCCAGAGGGACAAGCAACGCCTGGACGACCTCCTTCTCCAGCAAACTTTGCAAGAAACTCCGCAGGGTCTCCAAAGTGTCGCCCTCTTTGACTTCCAAGAACTTCTTCACTCTCATCGCTCTAGTCCTCTATGACTTTAATATAGTTTATGTCCCCCAGAGTTCCTTGAGGGGGTTGGGGCCCTTCTCCTTGAGGGCTTCCACCATCTCCGTCACCGTCTCGGCGAACACCTGCCCTTCGCTGGCGCTGATCCAGCGGAGCCAGACCCGCTCCTCATCGAACCCCATCTGGTGGAGGATATTCTTGAGGATAGCCACCC
>CAZERB010000196.1:0-2744 GCA_964514645.1 uncultured Anaerolineales bacterium | reverse complement strand
AGAACACCGAAGAGGGGCGAACGATGCTCCCCTTTCCATCGATCAGATGGGTGAAGGATAATCAGCCCTTGGAGGCCACTCTCCCAGCGGGCGACTATCGAGTGGAGATGGGGATCTACTCCTTGGAGACGACGGAGCGGCTTCCCCCTGGGCCAGGTACAGTCTAGTACCGTGACCATGGCCCTTTTACCTTTTCATTTCTCGAAGGTCGCGTCGGCGGGCATGCCGGGCTTCAATTCGTGCTCCGGGTTGGGGAGCCGAACCTTGACCGCGAAGACAGTATTTACTCGCTCCTCTTTGGTCTGCACGTTGCGAGGGGTGAACTCCGCTTCCGAAGAGATATAGACCACCTCCCCTTGGTACCCCTTACCCGGGAAGGAGTCGACTTCTATGGTAACCTTTTGCCCCAAGTGGACCTCTCCCAGGCGGTTCTCCGGGATGAAGACGGTGAGTTCAACTTGATCCAGGTCAGCAAGGGTGAGGAGGATGGCTCCTGGGGAGGCGGTTTCTCCTATTTGAACGGAGCGGCTGCTGACCAGGCCGCTTAGGGGCGCTTTGAGGGTCATCTTCTCCAATTGCACCTCTAGGAGTCCCAAAGCCGCTTCTGCCTGCTCCAGTTGGGCTTGAGCGGCGGCTATCTCCTCTGGGGTGGCCCCTGCTTTGAGAGATTCTAGGGCTGCCTGGGCGACCTCTGTCGTGGCGGCTGCAATCTCGTATTGGGCCTGGGCAGCATGTACTCGAGTCTGGAGGGAGATGGGGTTTTCCTTCAGGGCCGATAGGTTCTCTAGGTTCTTTTGGGCTCCGGCGAGTTGTTCTTGGGCCGCGGCTAGTGCTGTCTCAGCAGCCAACACCTGATAACCATAGGCTTCATAGAGGGCTTGTCCCTCAGCGGAGCCATCCCGCTCATATTTGTCTCTCATTATCTGGGCTGTGGCCAGTTGGGCCTGAGCCTGGGAGAGTTGGTGCTCGGCCAACGCCAGTTGGGTTTCCGCCTCCGCAATCTCTAAGTTCAACTCTTGAGGTTCCTCTAGGACCGCCTGGGCATCTTCCCAGGCTCTCTTCGCACCTTCCTGGGCGGCGATAGCCTTCTCCAGGGCTGCTTGAGCCGCCCGGATCTCCTCCTCGCGGGCTCCGGCTTTCACCTGGGCCAAGTTGGCTTGGGCCAGGGCTACCGCAGCCTGGGCGCGCCCCATCTCGGCCTCAAGAAGGGCCGTGTCCAATCGCACCAAGATAGCCCCTTCCTCGACCTCGTCCCCTTCATCGGCTAAGATATCGACGATGCGCCCCCCTACCTCGGCGGTGATCGATACCTCCCGGGCCTCGATCACCCCGGAAGCGGTGAGGCGGAACGATGGGGAGTCGAGAGTGACTAAGCCGCCAGAGCACCCCATGGCCAGGGCGAGGAGTAGAGTTGTGACCAGCCGTCCCCTCTTTCCGATTCGCGGCTCTTCTGGCAAGGGCACAAGAACGCTCTTATTCATGATCAGATCTCCTCTTCGCTTACCCTTATCCCCCCTTTATCCGAGCATCGGCAGGCATCCCTGGCTTGAGCCGATGATCCGGGTTGGGGATCTCTATCTTCACCCCGAAGACTAGCGTGACCCTCTCTTCCTTTGTTTGGACATTCTGGGGGGTGAACTCCGCTTCGGAGGCGATGAAGACCACATGGCCGGCGAAAGTTTGGCTGGGGTAGGAATCGACCTCCACCTGGGCCTCTTGGCCCACTTTGACGCGACCGATCTGGGGCTCAGGAACGTAGACCATCAAGGTTACGGTATCCAGATCGGCCAGCCTGAGGAGGGGGGAGCCTGGGGCAGCGATCTCTCCTTTGTTCACCATCCGTTCTAAGACGAGACCAGCCCGAGGTGCCTTAAGGCTCATCTTCTTCCAGTGTACCTCCAAGGCCCTCAGGCTTGCCTCTGCCTCTTGCACTTGGGCGCGGGCCATCTCCACCTGATGTTCTGTGGGGCCAGCGCGCAGGGCGTCCTGTTGGGCTTGGGCCGCGGCAACGTCGGCTTTAGCCATCTCGTATTGGGTGAGGGCCGCATCTACCTGCGCCTGTGCAGCCAAGGGGTTATCCCTCATCTCCATCAGGATCTCTGACTTTCGCTCTGCCCCGTCCCGAGCCGCCAGGGCTTGGTAAAGGGCCGACCAAGCGATCCAGGCTTCTTGACTCGATAGGTTCCACTCTCTCGTCGTTTGGTTGATGATGGCTGGGCTAGCCTCGATATGCCTTTCTACCGTCCCCCCGCCGGGTATAGGGATGGCGATATCGAACCCTTCTTTCAATGTATCGTACGTACGGGCTAAGAAATCCTCTTTGGTACGGGTGGCTTCCAGGTTAGCCCTGGCTTGGGCGGCCCCTTCTTCGGCTACGGCCAAGGCGGTTCTCGCGGCGTCGATCTTTAGAGAGAGTTCTTGGAGGTTGTCTCGCAGGGCTTGGGCGTCCAGCCAGCCTTGATATGCTCCCTCGCGGGCTGCTATTGCTTGCTCCAGCAGGGCCTCGGCGTGGCGGATATCCTCCTTTTTGGCTCCAGCCTCCACCTTAGCCAGGTTGGCCTGGGCCAAGCGGAGAGCGGCTTGGGCCTGCTTTATTTGGGCGGCGAGGAGATCGGTGTCCAGTTCTATGAGTAGATCGCCCTCTTCTACTTGGTCTCCCTCGTCGACAAGGAGGTTTGTGATCCGCCCTCCGATCTCAGCGGTGATCGATATCTCCTGGGCCTCGATGATCCCCGAGGCGGCGA
>CAZERB010000195.1:0-2777 GCA_964514645.1 uncultured Anaerolineales bacterium | reverse complement strand
AGTCTAAATCGACATCCGCAGGGGTATAGAGCCGCTCCACCGGGAGCCCAGAGCCGGTTAGAAGCCTCTCCTTTGATTCGGGATGGCGCTTTAAGGTCTCGCTGAGAAGGCCCTCCTCCCACTCTCTTTTGTATTTAGCGATCTCTTTCAAATAGAGAATCCCTTCAAGGTAAATATGACCCTCCAGTAGAAGGGCCACTTCAACTCTATCACGCATCAGAAGGCGTGTCAAGGCGAGGCCACCCTTGACAAAACCCCTCCGAGACTTTAAGATGATTTAAACTGACCCGAGCAGAGATCGTGGAGTAAGGTTCTTTCGATCTGGAGAGAGGAGAGTTAAGATGGAGAAGGAAGAGATAGTGAAAAGGGCGGAGTCGGAGGGTGTCAAATTTGTGAACCTTTGGTTCACCGATATAGTGGGCATGGTGAAAAGTGTGACCATCCCCCTCGATCAACTCCCAGCCTGTCTCGACTACGGGGTCTGGTTCGATGGCTCCTCTGTGGAGGGGTTCGCCCGTATCGCGGAGAGCGATATGTTCCTGGTACCAGACCCTTCCACCTTCGCCATCATCCCCTGGGAAAAAGAGGAAAGCAAGAGCGCTCGGCTGTTCTGCAATGTCTACACCCCTCAAGGGGATCCCTTTCCAGGGGATCCGAGGTTGGTACTAACGCGAGCCATGGAAGAGGCTCAAGAGATGGGATACCTCTACAAGACGGGGCCAGAGATCGAGTTCTTTCTCTTTAGGCCTGGAGAGGATGGCACCATCGTTCCCATACCTCACGATCAGGCTGGCTACTTCGACGTCCCTACCGACCTAGATATCGATGTGCGTCGCCAGATAGTCAACGCCCTCAAAGCGTTCGGCATCCGAGCGGAGGCGATCCACCACGAGGTTGCCCCCGGCCAACATGAGATCGACTTCCAATATGGCGATGCTCTTCAGGCGGCCGATAACACGATAACCGTTAAGTTGACAGCCAAAGCCGTCGCCCAAATAAACGGCCTCCATGCCACCTTTATGCCCAAGCCCATCGCTGGTATAAACGGCTCGGGGATGCATACCCATCAAAGCCTGTTCCACAAAGAGAGCAACCAAAACGCCTTCTTTGATCCGAAGGATAGATATGGTCTCTCCGAGATAGCCAAATACTTTGTGGGTGGCCAGCTTTACCACGCCAGAGGGATGAGCGCCGTTCTGGCCCCTTTAGTCAACTCTTATAAAAGGTTGGTGCCAGGTTACGAGGCTCCGGTCTATATCTCTTGGGCGCGCATCAATCGCTCGGCCTTGATCCGAGTGCCCCAAGTCAACCCTGGGCAATTGGAACTTACCCGCATAGAGTTGCGCTGCCCCGATCCCAGTTGCAACCCCTACCTTGCCTTCGCCGTGATGCTCAAGGCAGGGCTGGACGGCATCAAGAAGAAGATAGCCCCTCCCCTCCCTTCTGAAGAAGATCTCTATCACCTAGAAGATGAGAGACGACTCCAACTGGCGACCCTCCCTGGCTCCCTTAGCGAGGCTTTGGAGGAACTGAAGAAAGATGAGGTGATAAAGGAGGCCCTCGGCCCTCCCGTGTACGAATGGTTTGTGAGAGCCAAGAGCCTGGAGTGGGATGCCTACCGATGCCAGGTTACCCCTCTGGAGTTGCGCGACCTTCTGATCTATTAGCCCCCACAAAAATGGCCTCCATCCACATCTCTTCTGGCACAGCCATTGTTCTGGGCCTCAGCGAGGCGTCCATCGATGCCCCTCCTACTACCGCCTACCTTCTAGTGGGGGAGAGATGCGAGCGGGATTGTTCCTTCTGCACTCAGGCTAGAAGCAGCCGAGCGCCGGCCCAGGCCCTCTCCCGCGTCATCTGGCCTCCTTATGAGGAGAAGAAAACGCTTCTCGCACTGAAGGAGGCTTACCAGTCGGGCAAGATCCAGCGTGCCTGTCTTCAGGTGACGGTGAACCCAGGATACCTTTTACGTACTGAAGAGATAATCGCCCAGTTGCAGGGGATGCCTATCTCTGCCTCAGTGGTCGTTTCTAACCTGGATCAAGTGGCTCAACTTCTCGATTCGGGCTTGGAGATAGTGGGCTTGAGCCTGGATGCGGCGAATGGAGAGGTTTATCGCCGCGTTAAGGGCAGCGGTTTCGCTCAAGCCTTGGGCTTTATCGAGGAAGCGGCCAAGCGCTTCCCGGGGCGCATAGCCACCCATCTCATCGTCGGCTTAGGGGAGACGGAGGAGGAGATGGCTCGGCTCATCCAGTGTCTCCACGATTGGGGGGTTATCGTAGCCCTCTTCGCCTTCACCCCCAACCCGGGCACTACTTTGGAGAATCAGCCTGCTCCACCTCTCTCCACCTATCGACGAGTGCAGATAGCGCGATATCTCATAGTACATAATCTGTCTAGAGTCGAGGGTTTCACCTTTCCCTTCCCTCGGGATCCCTGTGGGACGGGATCTGTCCTTACAGGATCCCGTAGGGATAAGGACTCGCTACAAGGTAGCATCATCAATTTTGGATTGAAGCACGAGGAATTGCTAGAAACCCTTTATGACGGCCAAGCCTTTCAGACCTCCGGCTGCCCTGGCTGCAACCGCCCCTACTATAACGAGCGGCCGGGCGGGCCGCTATATAACTATCCACGGCCTCTGACCCCAGGAGAGATTCAACAGGCGTTGCGAGGAGCCGGCCTATGATCCTTGACTAGGGGCCAAAAAGGGCGTATCATTAAAATACGCGGGGGTGGTTGGGCCCCGGTGGGCTCCGCGGTCTTCAAAACCGTTG
>CAZERB010000194.1:0-2805 GCA_964514645.1 uncultured Anaerolineales bacterium | reverse complement strand
GCACTTTGGCGTTGTACTCTTTCTCAAATTGGGGGAGGATGTAGGCCAAGAGCCCCGAGTTCTCAGTGCTCGTTGTGGTAGCCAGGGTGAGAGTTTGAGGCTCCTTGGCACATCCCCCCACGAGAATGGCGAACAGAGTGAGGAGGGCAAGCAAAGTATACTTTTTCATGAAGTAATCTCCCTTATGTTTAATGTGGACGAACCTTTAGATGGTGAGGGGAGTATTTTGGGGGTGAAGTTACCTCCTTTCTTGATGTGGATGAGCGCCTAAACCGCAGCCAGGCTGACTAATAGACCATCTCACCGCGGATGAAGGAGGCGGTGCGACGGTCTTGGGGGTGAGTGAACACCCCCGCTGTTTTACCTACCTCTACTATCTGGCCATTGAGGAGGAAGACCACCCGGTCGGAGAGACGGCGGGCCTGGAAGACGTTATGGGTTACTAGGACTATCGTCGTGCCCCGCTCCTCTTTTATGCTGGCGATGATCTCTTCCATAAGGCTCACGTTGTAGGGGTCTAGGTTTGCCGTGGGCTCATCGAGGAGGAGGACCTCCGGCGCAAACACCATGGCCCGGGCCAGGGCCACCCGTTGTCGTTCTCCTCCAGATAAGGTCTGCGCCGGAGCAGAGGCTAACTCTTCCAGGCCCACCCAATGGAGGATCTCCTCCACGCGGCCGTCCGTTCCCTTTTCCCTACGCACTCTCAGTCCATAGGCCACGTTCTCTCGTACCGTCCCGCTCAGGAGGACGGGCCTTTGGAAGACCATGGTCATCTTACGCCTCAGATCTAGAGGTGGGCTACCGTTGCCAGGGATGGCTTTCCCTAGGAAGAGGATAGTGCCTTCGGTGGGGGGTTCCAGAAAGTTGAGGAGGTGAAGCAACGTGCTCTTGCCGGAGCCTGAGGGGCCCATGATGCCTAGGATCTCGCTCCCCTTCACCTCTAGACTCCCCACTCTCAAGACTTCCCGAACCCCGTAGACTTTGGTCAGCCCTTCTATTTGGAATATATTCATCTGAAAGCCTCCCTTTGGAGGCGGAGCATGAAGAGGTTGATGAGGAAGGCGATGCTTAAAAGGATGAAACCTAGGGCTATCGCTAAATCGAAATTCCCCTTTTGCATCTCCAAGACGATGGCTGTGGTGAGGACTCGAGTGTATCTTTCTATGTTACCGCCCACCATCATCACTGCGCCTACTTCGGAGATGATGCTCCCGAAACCGGCTATGATAGCCACTAATACGCCCAGCCTGGCCTCCCGGAGAAAAGCCCAGGCAGCCTGTCGTTGGGTGGCACCGAGACTGATAAGTTGAGGCCTCAGTTCGGGATCTACCCCCATAACGGCAGCCATGGTGAAGCCGGCTACTAGAGGCAGAGATATGATCACTTGGGCCAGGACCATAGCGGTGGGGGTGAATAGCCATCCCCACCCTCCTAGGGGGCCGCGCCGGGAGAGCAAGAGGTAGACGAAGAGGCCGACTACCACCGGTGGGAAGCCCATTCCCGTATAGACGAAAGCGACGGCTAGTCTCCGTCCAAAAAAACGGCCCAGGCCCAGCCAAGCACCCAGAGGTATGCCTAGGATGGTGCTGATAAGAAGGGCTAGGCCCGATACCTGCAGGGAGAGAGAGGCTATACCCAGGAGTTCGGGGTCTAGGGAGAGGAGGAGGCGCACCGCTTCCTGCAATCCCGCTACTATCTCTTCCATACTTTCCTCATGAATAGCCCTTTGGCATAGCCGTTAAGACAATTCTATCATAACGCTGGCAAAAAAACAACCCCCTCCGGGGCTACTCCTCGAAGGCTTCCTGGAATCTGCGGTCAACCATCCGTTTGAGGCCCGAATTGAACTTCCGATATTTGCGAATATACTGTTTAGCCTGGGGGGTGAGTTCTGTTCCGCCGCCGCCCACCCCTCCGCTTTGAGTCACTATCAGTCTCACCCCCAGCCTCTCTTCCATCTCTTTGATCTTGCCCCAGGCTCGACGGTAGTGGACGCCTAGCCGCTCAGCGGCGCCGGTTAAGGAGCCCGTCTCCTCGATAGCCTCCAAGAGATCCATTCGCCAGTCGCTGAAGACTAGTTCGCCATCTTTCTCTATCCAGAATTTCGACCTGGGCTCCATACGATCTCCAAGGCCACCAAGCCTGAACCGGCCATCCCGGGTTTGGAAGCCGACTTCCTCTGAGTATTGTCTGGTTATTTGGGTGGCCGAATCTTCCCTTTAAGGAATAGATCGATGCAGTAACGGACCACTTCGCTCATAGTGGTCCCCTCTCTGATTGCTTTCTCCTTGAGGGCTGTATGGGTCTCCTCGGAGATGCGAACCATCAGGTTCTTGTCCTTCTTCTCCATGGTCCTCCCCCCGTCACTCTACTATACACAATCTATAACCTTTTTGTTTCCTTGTCAAGGCGTGCTTCACTTCTCTGGGGGGTACGACGGGCAGTGGTTGGACTTGCCGTCTCAGACGCAGGTATAGGCGTTGCCGTCGGCGTGGGGGGTGGGCGTCTCCGTGAGGGTGGCTGTCTCCGTCGGGGTTTGTGTCATCGTCTCGGTAGGGGTCTCCGTAGGGGTAGCGGTCTCCGTAGGTGTGGAGGTGGGTGTCCCCGTGGGCGTAAGAGTGGAGGTTGGTGTTCCCGTGGGCGTAGGCGTGGAAGTTGGTGTCTCCGTCGGGGTAGGTGTTATTGTCTCGGTAGGGGTAGGGGTCTCCGTAAGCGTAGCGGTCTCGGTAGGGGTGGAAGTGGGCGTCTCTGTTGGGGTGACTGTGGGTGTAGGGATGAAGGTGGGGATGGGGAGTTGTGTGGGAG
>CAZERB010000193.1:0-2809 GCA_964514645.1 uncultured Anaerolineales bacterium | reverse complement strand
AAGATGCCAGAGAAGATGAGAGCAGTGGTCAAGACCGAGCCCGGGCCCGGGGCCGAGTTGATAACCGCAGAGGTCCCCCAGATAGGGCCCAAAGATGTGCTGGTCAGGGTCAGAGCCACCTCTATATGTGGCTCTGACCTCCATATCTACAATTGGGACCCCTGGGCAGAGGGTAGGGTTAAGCCTCCCCTTATCATGGGGCACGAATTCGCGGGCGAGGTAGTAGCCTTGGGGGAAGAGGTAGATGCCCTCAAGGTAGGAGATTCTGTCTCCGCCGAGACTCATATCGTCTGCGGCGTCTGTTACCAGTGCCGCACCGGCCAGTCGCATGTCTGCCGAAACTACTCCATCATCGGGGTGGATAGGCCCGGCAGTTTCGCCGAGTACGTGGCCCTTCCCGCAGGTAACGCCTGGCTCAACCCCCCTGATCTCCCTTTGGAGATAGCCTCCATCCAAGAGCCCTTCGGCAACGCTGTCCATACCGCTTTCTCCTGCCCTCTCACGGGCCAGAGGGTGCTTATAACCGGCTGTGGGCCCATCGGCCTCATGGCTATCGGCATCGCCAAGGCAGCCGGCGCAGCCGCTGTCTACGCCAGCGAAGTTATCCCCTATCGCCTAGATCTGGCCCGCCGCATGGGGGCAGACTGGGTCTTCGATGCCACCAAGGTCGACATAGCAAACGAGGTGTCCGCTGCCACTGATGGCGAGGGGGTGGATATTCTCCTGGAGATGTCTGGACACCCCTCGGCCATCCATCAGGGGCTGAAAGCGTTAAGAAACGGCGGCCATGCCGTTCTTTTGGGCATACCTTCTCGACCTTTAGAGATAGACCTAGCCGAGGAGATCATCTTCAAGGGGATAACGCTCTACGGCGTAGTCGGCCGGTTGATGTACGAGACCTGGTATCGCACTCAGGCCCTTTTAAGTTCCGGCGCTGTGGATGTGAGCCCTATCATCACTCATAGGCTGCCTCTAGAGGATTTCAAGAAAGGGATGGAACTGATGCGAGCGGGCCAGTGCGGGAAGGTAGTGCTATTCCCCTAGGAAGGAGATAAGATGGCCAAGAATAAACTGGCTTTCCTCGATGAACAGATAGAGGAGTTGAAAGAGCAAGGGCTCTATAACGTGATCCGCACTATCGAGTCGCCGCAAGGAGCGTGGATCACTGTAGATGGGAAGCGGGTGCTCAATTTTTGCGCCAACAACTACTTAGGTCTTTGCAACCACCCCAAACTTAAGGAGGCAGCCCAAAAGGCCCTGGAGAAGTACGGCGTGGGGCCAGGAGCGGTGCGGAGCATCGCCGGGACGATGGACCTCCACCTGGAGTTAGAGAAGAGGCTGGCCGAGTTCAAAGGGGTGGAGGCAGCCATCTCCTTGCAATCGGGCTTCTGCGCCAACCTAGCCACCATCCCCGCTTTAGTAGGGGAAGAGGATGTCATCTTCTCTGATGAGTTGAACCATGCCAGTATCATCGACGGCTGTCGCCTATCTCGAGCCAAGATCGTCCGCTTCGCCCATCGAGATGCCAAGAGCCTGCGAGAGGTCATCGAAGCGGAGAAGGACTACCGGCGGGGTTTAGTCGTCACCGACGGCGTCTTCTCTATGGATGGCGATATCGCTCCCCTGCCCGATCTGGTGGAGGTCGCGGAAGAGCATAACCTGCTTATTATGGTAGATGACGCCCACGGCGAAGGGGTCTTGGGGCGTGGCGGCCGAGGCGTAGTTGATCATTTCGGCCTCCACGACAGGGTAGATATCGAGATGGGGACCCTGTCAAAGGCCTTTGGCGTCGTCGGAGGGTACATAGCGGGCAGAAAGAAGATCGTGGAGTGGCTCCGGCAAAGAGGGCGCCCCTTCATCTTCTCCAGCGCCGTCACCCCCGCCGATACCGCTGCCTGCATCGCAGCCCTCGATCTTTTGGAGTCCTCCACCGAACTGGTGGACAAACTGTGGGATAACACCCGCTATTTCAAGGAGGGGATGAAAAATCTGGGGTTCGACATCGGCAAAAGCGAGACCCCTATCACCCCGGTGATGTTGGGAGAGGCGTCCCTGGCTCAAGAGTTCTCCCGGCGTCTCTTCAAGGAGGGGGTCTTCGCTATGGCTATCGGCTACCCCACCGTCCCTCGAGGCCTAGCCCGCATTCGGGTGATGAACTCCGCCTCCCACAGCCTGGAAGACCTAGATAAGGGGCTTTCCATCTTCGAGAAGGTAGGAAGAGAACTGGGGGTCATCTAAAGATATATAAGGACGACAGGCGTTTTCACTCCAACATCGCGAGGGCCTAGATAAGGGGTTTGAACAGGCTCATTAGCGAGATGAGAGATGATCGAAGTCGGCCCCACCAAGCGTTCGTGGCCAGGGAGTTCGCGGGCTACATCTGGTTAATCGAGAAGACCGACTACTTTACAGGGCAAAAAACAGGCTTTCGTCCTCGACATCTATGTGGAGGAGAAGGAACGTAGAAAGGGGTTAGGGCAACGCCTACTTGAATTGGCTGAGAGATGGGGACGGGAAAGGGGGTACCAATTCATCACCCTCTCGCTGGCGGCTCACAACCTCGTCGCCCGAAGGTTATACGAGAAGAGAGGCTACCAAGAGGGATGAGCAAGAGAGTTCTAGAGCGACCTTCTCAGAACTATCGTTGTTAGTAAGATCGCTGCGGGTATGGAGGCTATCGAGGCGAGAAAAGGGAGGTCGGGGCGAAAAGCGTAGAGGTAGCCAGCGATGTAAGGCCCCGGCACCAAGGCTAGAGTGCGCAGGGTAGAGAAGAGGCCAAAACCTAGCCCCATGGAAGGGCTTTCTAAGA
>CAZERB010000192.1:0-2816 GCA_964514645.1 uncultured Anaerolineales bacterium | reverse complement strand
AATGGTACAACCGGCGAAGGCGATGATCGACAAGGTAGTGCTCCTCATAATCGATGGCCTCGATGTGGTCAACTTCACTCTGGGCAACACCCCTACCATGAGCGGCTTACACGGTCGTACAGCGGTGGGTGTGGCCCACACCGAGATCTTAGGCGCTGGCACCACCATCACCCCCATCGCCCACGCCATGATGGGCACCGGTCAAAACGTCATCGCTCACCGCCCGGGGAAAGAGACCAGGGGACGGCCTTATACCTACTTGGGGGAACCAGCCACTACTATAGGCGATGTAGCCTGCCAGGCTGGCATCCCCGTGGCCGCAGTGGGCAAGAACGAGGCGGCCATCGTGGTGGGGGGTTTAGATCGCCTAGATATCTCCCGTCTAGAGATGGGCGGCATCGATGCCAACGATGACCAAGCCATCGCCCGGGAGACCATCGCCACTTTGGAGGCTTGCGGCCCCAGGGGTTTGGTGGTGGCCAACTATAACGGCGTCGATAACGCCGGCCACAAGAGGGATGTTCGTGGGGTGATAGAGGCGGTGGAGAAGACCGACCGCATGGTGGAGCGGATCTTAGAGGCCACCGATCCGGCCAAGAGCCTTCTCGTCATCGCCGCCGATCATGGCACCAACCCCCTCACCGGCAGACACAATGATGTCCCCACCCCTCTGGTCTTAATCAATGAGAAGATAGAGGGGCGGGTGAATTTAGGCGTGGTTCATAACCTGGAGATCGCCTTAACCATTGCCTCCGCTTTTGGCTTGTCTCTGCCGGAAGCCTTCGGGCGCGACCTCCTCAAACTCGCCACAGAGGGACCGCGCTGGGATTCAGGAGACTACCGTGATACCCTGGAGCGGCAACTGAAGGAGTTCAACGCCCGCCGAACCAAGCGCCCTCAACTCCGCAACTCATGATTTGACAAAACAACCATTTGCCGTATAATAAATATAAAGATATTTTAAGCCTTCGGGGCAGGGTGAGGCAAGCCTGAGGCTACCCATACGAGCGCCAAAAAGGTTTGCCAATTCCCGATCGGCGGTATTAGAGACCTGGGGTCTCTCGAGCCCGCAAGCGCAAGCAGATCTGGTAAGAGGCCAGAGCCGACGGTATAGTCCGGATGGGAGAAGGCTGCAACTTTATAGTTGCCTTGTGCTGTCCCGGAGGTGTTACCTAGCGGGACTTTTTCATGACCACACAAGAAGCGAAGAGCAAAGGAAGGGTGCGTATACCGGTTCGTGGGCCTTGGTTTAGGTACTGGCTACTATTAATCGCTATTCTGATATTCCTAGGCCTCTGGGAACTAGTTGTCTACCTGGGCTCGTACCCTCCTTTCATCTTACCCCCACCTCAGGAAGTCCTAAGAAAGTCGATGGTGGTGATGAGAGATGGCACCTTGTGGCATCATACCCGATCGACCCTTCTAGAGGTCTTCCTAGGCCTGGCCTTGGGGCTCTCGGTGGCCACGCTCTTGGGCTACCTCCTGGCCAAATCCCAACCCTTAGAGCGACTCATCTCCCCCTATATCGTGGCTTCTCAAGCGATACCTGTTGTGGCCCTGGCCCCACTACTTGTCATCTGGTTCGGCTTCGGTCTTTTGTCCAAAGTGGTCGTCTGCGCCCTCATCGTCTTCTTCCCCGTGCTGGTCAACACCATCGTGGGCTTGCGCTCTGTGGAGCGAGAACTGGTGGATCTCTTCCGTTCTTTGGGGGCCAATCGGTGGCAGATGTTAACCATGCTGGAGGCCCCCGCCGCTCTGCCGGTGCTTCTGGGCGGGCTGAAGATAGGGGTGACCCTCTCCGTAGTGGGAGCGGTGGTGGGGGAGTTTGTCGCCGCCGATGAGGGGCTAGGGTTCTTGATCAACCTCTCCCGAGGGCTCTTCGACACACCTTTGATGTTCGTAGCCCTCTTCACTTTAGTGATCATCGCTTTGGCCCTCTACGGAAGCGTAGTGGCTTTGGAGAGTGTGCTCCTCTCTTGGCGGCGCAGTTAGGAAGCAACGACTGATTCAATGGGAGAAAGATATGAAAAAGTGGTGTACCTTTCTCGCTCAACTTCTATCCATTTTGCTAGCAGCCTGTCGAGGAGTAGCCCCCTCTAGGCCCTCGGAGATCACTCTGGCCATGGGGTACATCCCCAACGTCCAGTTCGCCCCCTTCTATGTGGCCTTAGAGAAGGGCTACTTCGCCGAAGAAGGGCTCAAGATAGAGTTCGACTATGGTATGGAAACGGATCTCCTGAGCCTGGTGGGCCAGGGAGAACTCCAGTTCGCCGTGGCTTCTGGAGATCAGGTGATACTGGCTCGCAGCCAGGGACTTCCTGTGGTCTACGTGATGACCTATTATAAGAGGTTCCCCATAGCGGTCATCTCTCTGGAGACGCCCCTAGAGGAGCCCCGAGACCTCATCGGCCATAGGGTGGGGGCACCGGGTCTCTACGGCGCTAATTATATAGGCTGGAGGGCTTTGCTTTACTCCGCCGGGATATCGGAGGAAGAAATTCCCCTCGATTCCATCGGCTATACCCAGGTAGCCAGCCTCACCGAAGGGAAGGTGGAAGCAGCCGTGGTCTACGCCAATAACGAGCCGGTACAACTCCGGCAGGAGGGGTATGAGCCCTATATCCTCTACGTGGCTGACTATATAGATCTAGTCTCCAACGGCCTCATCACCAACGAAGAGACGATAGCCCAACATCCCGACCTAGTAGAACGGTTAGTCCGGGCCTCGCTACGGGGTCTGCGGGATACTATCGAGAAGCCGGAGGAGGCTTTTGAGATATGTAAAAGGTATGTTCCGGAGATGACAGAGGCCCAAC
>CAZERB010000191.1:0-2819 GCA_964514645.1 uncultured Anaerolineales bacterium | reverse complement strand
ACTCCAAAGCAGTCAATATTTGATCCAGATCGTCATAGGTTATCCCCAACTCCCCTTCATCGGTCTGCCCAGCCCATAGCCCCGCACTGGGGGGCTTGGCGATTATCCGGGGCGGTATCCCCAGTTCCCGGGCTAACTCCCTCACTTGCCGCTTGAGGAGGCCACCCAAAGGCAGGATATCCACCCCTCCATCCCCATACTTGGTGAAATAGCCCATCATTATCTCGCTCTTGTTCCCCGTCCCTACTACTAACCGGTTCTCTTTATTGGCGAGGTAGTATAGGGTAGCCATCCGCAACCGAGGCTTCAGATTGGCCACTGGGAGCCCGGTGGGGTCAGGAAGGACCTTTACCAGCGCATCATATACGCGGCTCAAATCGACGCGCCGGACCTGGATGTCGAACTTACTGGCCAGGAGGCTGGCGTACTCCTCATCGAGGGGGTCGCTATGGATGGGCATGATCAGCCCCAAGACATCTGTGACCCTCTTGCAGAGCACGGCCACCACCGAGGAATCGACCCCTCCGCTGAGCCCTATTACCGCACCTCGAGCGCCCGCCCCCTCTATCTGCTCCTTGATCCAACCGCTTATCTTGTCGGCTAGTTCCATGAACCCCCTTACCCCTCTCCCTCGGGATCCTTTATGGACGCCTCGTGGGCGATAAGTATGGCCTTGGCTATCTCTTTCATGGGCACTCTCTTGTCCATGCTCATCTTCTGGATCTTGCGGAAAGCCTCCGCCTCGCTAAGCCCCTGGGTATCCGTCAGGATCCCCTTGGCCCGGTCGACCAGTTTCCTCGTCTCCAGGGCCTCCTTTAGATCCTCGACCTCCTGCTCTAAGGCCTTGAACTCCTCGAAGCGGGAGAGGGCCACCTCGATGGCCGGCCCCAAATCCTGCTCCCGGAAGGGCTTCACCAGATAGCCCGCCACCCCCGCCTCCTTAGCCCGTTGCACCAGTTCCCTTTGGCTGTAGGCCGTGAGAAGGAGAACGGGAGCGATCTTCTCCTCAGTGAGGATCTTAGCCGCATCGATCCCGTCCAGGCCGGGCATCTTGATATCCATGATTACGATATCTGGCTTCAGTTCTCGAGCCAGGTTCACTGCGCTCGTCCCATCCCCCGCCTCCCCTACCACCAGATAGCCCAGGCTCTCCAGCATCTCCCGGAGGTCCAGGCGGATAATCGATTCGTCATCGGCGATGATCACTCTACTTCTTCCCAACTCTCCCCTCCTAGACTGACCTTGGGGAAAGTAACGATGGCTTTTACCCCGCCTCCATCCTTCAACTCGAACCGCCCCCCAAGGTCATCTTCTACCAAGGTCTGCACTATCTGCAGCCCTAGGCTCCTATCCGCTTCCAAGTCGAAATCGGGAGGCAACCCCCTACCATCATCATCTATCTCAATGGTCACGCTATCGGCCTCCTCCCGCAACTTCACGGCAATGCTCCCCTCCTTCCTCCGCCTGTAGCCGTGCTCCAGTGAGTTCTGGAGAAGTTCGTTGATCACTAGGGCACAAGCGGTGGCCTGCTGTGCAGGGAGGTAGATATTCGGGCCCCTGACACTCAGTTCTATCTCCTTCGAAGGATCCATCACCCCCTGCTGTACTTGATCCACTACCCGCCGACTCACCTCCTTGAGGTTTATCACTCGAGACTCGTGCTGGGAGAGAAACTCGTGAATCACAGCCACGCTTAAGATACGGTTGATGCTCTCTCGCAGGGCCTTACGCGCCTCCCTAGACCCAGCCCGTCGGGCTTGGAGACGCAAGAGAGCGGCGATACTTTGCAGGTTATTCTTCACCCGGTGGTGGATCTCCTGGATCATGGCTGATCTTATCTTCGCCTCCCGTTCCCTCCGTCTGGCAGCGGTGGCATCGTGGATGGTTACCAACGCCCCCACCACCTGAGGGCCCCTCTCCCAAAATCGCCGCCAGCCATCTGGGGAGAGGAGCGGCAAGGCCTTCCTGATCCATATCCGCTCTCCCTCCCGAGCCTCCTCCTCCAAACATTTCACCTCCCTCAGCACCTTTTCGACTAACGCCTCGTCGGAGGTGGTGAGATATTTCAACTCTTTCCCTACCAGGCTCTCCATATAGCCCAGTCGCCGATAGAGGTTGTTGGCGATGCCGCTAGCGTAGAGAATCTGCCGCTGCGAATCGACCACCAATATGCCGTCATGCTCCCCAAAAGGGCTCAGTTCTTCTGCCCCCGCTAGGGTTCCACTGACGAGCATCTTCTGTAGTGTTCTTGTCGCCCACTGGAAACTGGGGTGGCGGTGCTTATGCCGTTCCTGCTCGATCATCGTCTTCTCCACGCTCAGCGCGCCCAGCAAACTCCTTTGAGCGCCGAAGAGGGGCAACATCTCTTGGAAGATGGGCGCTCCGTCGGCGATGATGCTCTGGGAGGCGCGAGTCGGCTTTCCACTCTCCAGCGCCCTGAAGAGGGCTGGCCTTCCCCTCCCACTCACCACCTGGCCGCATATCGGCTCATAGATGGGAGCCACAGAATGGGGTCTAGCCTGGGCCACCACCACCGCCTCGCTCTCCCCATTCCTACAGTAGAGCAGGATGTCGGCGCGGCTGATATCGGCCACGATAGGCATGCCCTTCTCCACCCTCTCCAAGAAGGCAATATCCTCACTCTTTAGCCCGCAAGATCCCAAGACCGCTACGTCCATGCTCAACCTCGAGCCACCTATAAGAGGATGGCCGATAGCGTGGCCTGCCATCGACCATCGGACTAGGTCGGGGCGAGAGGATTTGAACCTCCGACCACTTGAACCCCATTCAAGTGCGCTACCTGGCTGCGCTACGCCCCG
>CAZERB010000190.1:0-2819 GCA_964514645.1 uncultured Anaerolineales bacterium | reverse complement strand
ATCGCCTGCGGCATCTCCGGGGCCATCCAGCACCTGGCGGGGATGAAGACCTCCAAGTACATCGTGGCCATAAACAAGGACCCTGAA
The DNA here is from genome assembly GCA_964514645.1 of uncultured Anaerolineales bacterium. Taxonomy (GTDB): domain Bacteria; phylum Chloroflexota; class Anaerolineae; order UBA7937; family UBA7937; genus UBA7937. Next base: position 2,732 of record CAZERB010000190.1, on the reverse strand, counting down.
GCCCCCATCTTCAAGGTAGCCGATTACGGCATCGTAGGGGACCTCTTCAAGGTAGTACCCGTCCTCGCCGAAGAGTTCAAGAAACTGAAGGCGGAGGAGTGAGAGGCCAACGCTGTCACTGGCTCATGGCAAAACTAGAGCCCCGTCGAAATGGCGGGGCTCAACACGTTTTATCTGATCTTCTACCCTATCTCGCAAAGATCGTTCTAGCTAGCATAAAGAGAACGAAGCTTCCGGCCAAGAACGCAACCAAAGCCCAACCTCTGAGCCTCAACTCCCAACCGGTCCGTCGCCGAATCCAAACCATGACCAAGAAGCAAGCCAAAGGTATGCCCAGGACTACCGCCACAAAAGTCCATCCTGACGCGGGCAAGAGGTGATAGTGGCAAAGGTATGCCCAACCCATCATGCTTAAGTAAGTAATGGCCATGGCCCTCAAAGCCTCTTGGATGACGATCCGTCTCATCGCTACTATTCCTTCTTGACCTCGATCCCGCTCTCTATCTGATTAACAAACTCCTTTAGGCCCTTCCAGTAATTGGTGAAGGCTTGTGTCCCCTTAGGCGTAAGACTATACGTGGTCTGAGGTATTCTACCGTTATAGCCTTTGTGGACAGCGAGATAGCCAGCCCTCTCTAAGCGTGCCAAGTGACCGGATAGGTTTCCGTGAGTCAGTCCCGTGGCCCGGGCCAAATAGGTAAAATCCGTGCTTTCGCAACCGCTGAGGATGGCCATGATCGCCAACCGTGCTGGCTCGTGTATGACTTTGTCGATCTGAGCAATCTCCTTAAACCCCTCAGTCATTGCCTACCCCTCTCGAATCAACCTCAGGTATTCCCGATGTCCAAACAGGCCACTCACGACGAACCCCAGGCCGGTGAGAAGACCTGCATAGGACCAGAGATGGGGATGGAAGAAAGGCACTGCCCCCAGGAGGAAAGAAACCAACATAAGATAGACTCCTAGGTAGAGCCAGCGCCTGGTCCGGGCATGCAACCCTTCACCAAACATCACCATACCGGAGAAGAAAGGCCAAACCAGCCAGAAGCGTTGCCAGAGGGGAAAAGAACGCGACAATGCTAGCCAGTCAGGCAAACGCGAGGCTGGCTCAACAAGCCAGGGAGGCAGGTCACGCAGCCGGCCCGGCCACTGGGCTATTAACTTGATCATATGAAGTTGCATTAATATGAAGATCCCCACGCCAAGAAGTATCCCGAAGGCCCATTCTGTTTTTGATGCTGGCCTCTCCTTGGGTCGCACGTAGCCCGTCCTTTCCACGTACCATCGCTGAATCCGCCTTTGACACCACCAGACCACGCCTGCCACGGCCAGCAACCCCATACCCAGAAAGATGTAGTCTCCTCGGTTGTATAAAAGTTCGCTGAAGGGCAACCCGATCATGAAGCCCAGGCCGATCACGATTTCCATAAGACCAAGGGTGTAAGGATAGTGAGTCGCCTGCTCTCTAAGGTGGCGCAAACGTTCTAACTCCTTCGCCATATGGCAAATTCTCCATCACCTAGATTGGTCTACAATACAGACTACTTTACATCAAAAATATATCACGACTTGGCTTGCCTGTCAAGTGAATTCTAATACATAGCTACCGCTGAATTTCAAATTCAGACAAGGGTAGGTTTCGCCCGTCCCCCGGCCTGGCAAGTACCGGGGCAGGCTGGCATCGTTGGGCCAGGGAAACCTGCCCTACCGCTTCTGAAAGCACGAATTCGCCTGACCCTCTTCAAGATGATCACTTTGGTGAAGGGAGGAAAAAGGAGAGAGCCGGGGTTGTTCCCCGGCCCTCCTGGCAAGCGCCCGACCTATCCGCTCATTTGTCGGGTGTCGGCAGAGGCAGCACTCCGCCGGCACCCGCCTCGCCCGCTGATTGTGCTCGGTTACGGTGTCCACCTTTCGGACAAGGTTGGGTCATTCACCCGGCCCCCGCTGGCCGCCCCGTGGGGGTGCTCGGACTTCATTCCTGGCCGCTTCTCTCAATCGGTAGTCCTCCAGGAGCTCACCTCGTCGTTCAGTGCGTAGAAGCTTGAGCAATTCGCTCCGCAGGAGTACTTTGGTTCCCCGTAGTAGTTGTGGTCGTAAACGTGGATGTGGTCGCAGTCGGAGTACGCCTTCCCGGACGCGAACCTGTTGTCGAGGTTGTCAGGAAGGTCGGGGATGCCATAACTAATCGTCGGGGAACAGGCAGAGGACCCGTAGTACTCGACCAGGAGATTCCTATACCAGGTATCGTCGTAGAACCTGGCGATCAGGTAGCTGGAGTCAAGGGAGACGCCGTTGATGGAGTCGATCGGACCGCGCGAGCAGACCGGCTCCGAGGCCTTTGAGAACTGTTCTCCCGGTTGAATGGGCTCCAGCAAGACAACACAACGATAGTCCGTCTCGCCGCTGGGGCCACGGACAATGCCGTTGACCGCATCGCCCTGATTGACTGCGCTCGGCTCCACCCAGTCCACAGCCCAGCCCTCTTCCCCCGGTCGAATGGGCTCCAGGAAGACGACTTGGGGATACCAGTATCGTGCCGCCCCTGCTGTCAGCACTACAACAAGTGCGATAGCGGCCAAAGCGAATCCTTTCTTCATCGTCAGACCTCCTTGAAAGATTTGGGTTGTGCGGCCAACGCCCGGCGCCAGACGTTGAAGCCACGTAGGGAGCCACGACAACGAGGGGCGCGCTTCCCCCGCCAGCCTCGCCTGCAGGCGGCTCCAGGCCTGAGG
>CAZERB010000189.1:0-2830 GCA_964514645.1 uncultured Anaerolineales bacterium | reverse complement strand
TGGACCCCTTCGCCGGGGCGGAACTCCTCTTCTTCATATCAGAAGCCCTCACCGGGGAGGCTATGCAAAGAGGTCGCTCCTTTCTCCTGGGCAAGTTGGGCCAAAAGGTAGCCTCGGAGGCGGTGAACCTGGTGGATAATGGCCGCCTGCCGCGAGGCTACGCCTCCGCCCCCTTCGATGGGGAAGGTGTCCCCACCTCGCTCACACGAGTGATGGAGAACGGGGTACTAGGCCATCTCCTCTACGATCACTATACTGCAAAGAAGGATGGAACTCGCTCCACAGGGAATGCGACCCGGGGGTCCTATCGCCATCTGCCCAGGGTCTCCCCTACAAACTTCTACCTGGAGCCCTCCTCCCTATCGAGAGAAGAACTCATCAGAGGGGTGGAGGCTGGCTTCTATGTCAAGAGCACTCTCAATACCGGAGGCATAAACCCCATAAGCGGCGACTACTCGGTGGCCGCCAACGGGCTCTGGATCGAAAAGGGCGAGGTGACAAAACCGGTCAGCGGGGTTACCGTGGCTAGCACCCTGGGGGAGATATTGAAGAACATCGTAGTTGTGGCCGACGATTTACGGTTTGTTCCCTTCTACGGCTCTACCGGTGCTCCCACCATCCGTATCGAGGGTATGCAGATCGGGGGGAAATAAAATGACGCGCTTGAAGCGAATTGTAGCCCTTATCATAATCATCTATGGGATAGCGGGGATGGTCTTTGTCATCCCTGCCTGGAGACGAGGGTCGGCCGCCACCGCCCAGATGCGGGCTCAACTCCACCAGGTAGGAGAGAGCCTCGAGACCGCCACTCTTGTGGCCTATGCCGCTGCCGATACCTTGGAAAGCGGAAGCGCAACACTCACCGATGTGGCAGATTTTGCCCAACACGCCAGCGAAGGTCTAAAGGAGAGCGGAAATAGCCTATTGACGGTGGGGGAAGAGGTGAGCAAGGCTGGAGGGCTCTTGGAAGAGATCGCCCTTCCGGCAACCCTGCAATGGAGCGAGAGCGTTTTGGCCGGGGTCCGCGTCATAACCGGTGCCACCTTCGAATACCAACACCCCTTGGCCTCCGTAGGAGCCGACTTGAAGAGAGCAGGCCAAAGCCTCGACTCCACCGGCCAAGGGCTCCTATTGACAGCGGAGGAACTGGCGAGGATACCCCCCGATGTCCAAGAGGCCAGCCAAAACCTGAGCCGTACCTCTCAGGAGGTTCGAAAGTCAGGTGAAGATATCGAAAGATCCGCCCAACAGGTCCACGATCTCGCCGATAGCGGTATCATCAGCCGGGGTCTGGCCACGATACTAGGCTACCTAGGTACGTTACATCTGGTCTTGGCTCTAGTAGGCATAACCACTTGGTTAAATATTAGAGCCTAGAAAGGAGAGCGCTGTGGCTATCTTGAAAGAGAAAGAAAGGGAAGAGGTCCAGAAGCAGTTCGAGGCCCTGACCAACCCGGTAAAACTGGTGATGTTCACTCAGAAGATCGAATGTGAATACTGCGAAGAGACCAGGATGATGGTCGAGGAACTGGTCGCCCTCTCCGACAAGGTGACCGCCGAGATCTACAACTTTATCATCGACAAGGAGATGACAGAGAAATACAAGGTGGACAAGATCCCAGCCATCGCCATCCTAGGGGTTCATCCTCAAGGTCCATCACCAGGGGAGAAAGATTACGGCATCCGGTACTACGGCATCCCCGCAGGGTACGAGTTCAGCGCCCTCATCGAGGATATTAAGACCGTCTCCTCTGGCGAATCGGGCCTCTCGGAGGAGACGAAGGCCATCCTGGCCAAAATCGACGAGCCGGTGCACATGCAAGTCTTCACCACCCCCACCTGACCCTACTGCCCCAGGGCGGTCGTCCTGACGCATAAGATGGCTCTAGAGAGCGACCAGATCCGGGCCGATGCCATCGAAGCCATTGAGTTCCCCCATCTAGCCATCAAATACCAGGTGCAAGGGGTGCCCCGCACGGTGATCAATGAAACCCACTTCGTTGATGGGGCCGTGCCAGAGCCGATGATGGTCGAGGGGATATTGAAGGCTTTAGAAAAGGATAATACACTCCCTCACCAGGGAAGAAAGGTCTAACCATTGCCGCTGACCAGCCATTTCGATATCCTCGCTTCCTTCTATGATCGCCTCTTTGGCCCACCTGATCCTGCCCATCTGAGGAGACTCCTAGATCTGCCGATTACAGGTTGCCTCCTGGATGTAGGCGGAGGGACCGGGCGGGTGGCCCAAACCTTGGGAGACGAGATGCAAAAGGTGATCATTCTGGACAACTCGGCAGGGATGGTGTGGCAGGCTACAAAAAAAGGGTTGACTGCGGTACGAGGTGAGGTGGAAGCGCTTCCTTTCGCCGATGACTGCTTCAGCCGTATCTTAGTGGTGGACGCCTTTCACCACTTCCGCAACCAGACTCGGGCTGCCCAAGAACTGCTTCGGGCCCTCTCCTCCCACGGTCGCTTGGTCATCCTGGAGCCTAATGTGAAACGGTGGGCGGTGAAGGCCGTGGCTCTGGGTGAGAGGCTGCTATTGATGCAAAGTCGCTTCAGAGGACTGGGGGAGTTGGCTGATCTCTTCAAGAGAGAGGGTGGGTGGGTGATCGCCTCGCAAGAGGAGGATCACTACCTCTGGCTTATAATAGAGAGGAGATGATATGGTCCAAGACGAACTATTCATTCGCATGGCCGAGGCGGTTATCGATGGCGAGAAGGAAAGAGCCGTCGCCCTGGCGCTAGAGGCCCTCCGCCTTGAGATCCCACCCTTGGAGGCGATAAATAAAGGCTACATAGTGGGCATCCAAAAGGTGGGGGAACTCTT
>CAZERB010000188.1:0-2842 GCA_964514645.1 uncultured Anaerolineales bacterium | reverse complement strand
ACGGCCGCCTGAGCAGCCTCAAGCCCCTCAAGGAACGCCGCCCAGAGGTCGTCCTGGCCGTCATGGGCTGTCTAGTAGCCCCCCAGACCCGCCGAGACCTGGAAAGGCGCTTCCCTTACGTGGACCTCTGGCTCCCTCCATCGGAGGTGAAAGGGCTCGTTGAGTTCCTGGAGGAGGAAGCGAGAGAGCCTATCCCTTTCTCCTACCCCGTCTCTGCCAATGTCCCTGTGGCCACCGGCTGCGACCAGTATTGCACCTACTGTATCGTTCGTCTCCGCCGGGGGAGAGAGCGAAGCAGGCCGATGGGGGAGATCGTGGAAGAGGTGCGCTGTTTGGTAGAGAGAGGCGTGCGAGAGGTGACGCTGGTGGGACAGATCGTTGACTCCTACGGCCACGACCTCCCCGCCCAGCCGAACCTCGCCGATCTACTGGGCGAGGTACACGAGGTCGAGGGGCTCTGGCGGATCCGTTTCCTCACCTCCCACCCCAACTTTATGAGTGACCGCCTCATCGAGGCTGTAGCCTCCCTCCCCAAAGTGTGTGAACATATCGAGTTGCCGGTTCAAGCGGGCGATGACCGGCTTCTCAAACGGATGGGGAGAAGATATACCGTTTCCCAATACCGAAGACTCCTAGCCAAAATCCGAGCCCGCATCCCCGGCGTCTCCCTGGCCACCGATATCATCGTGGGCTTCCCGGGAGAAACAGAAGAGGAGTTCGAGGCTACCTATAGGCTCCTGGAGGAAGAAAGGTTCGATGTAGTCCATGTGGCGGCCTACTCGCCCCGGCCAGGCACCCCCGCCTCCCGCCTACCCGATGATGTGCCTCTTGAGGTGAAGGAGAGGCGTCGCCGAGCCCTGGAGGAACTACAAGCCAATATCGCGGCGGAGATAAACCAGGCGCTCTTAGGAGAGACGTTGGAAATACTGGTAGAGGAGAGACAAAAGGGGAAGTGGAAAGGCCGCACCCGGACCAATAAACTGGTCTTCTTCCAGGACGATAACGACTGGAGGGGCAAATTAGCCCCTGTTCAGATCACCTGGGCTGGCCCCTGGTCGATGCAAGGCAGCCTCAATGCTCCAACTCCTCTAGGAGGTTGAAACCCCACTTTTTTATCGCTCCCTCAGGAGCGATAGATACAATCCACAATTCCAAGTCGCTGGCGGCCATCACCGCTCCCAACATCATCTCCTCATCTTCCGCCTTCTTGGGGTAACACCTGCCCCCACCTATCTCGCACTGGTGGGATAGGAGAAAAAATGTCTTCTCCAAATCGACGAGGCCATACCGCCTCCGAATCATCTCTTCCCAGAGGGAATACCGCTCCTCGCTGGCTCTAATATCTCCTTCCTCCTGGAAAGCGGAAAGGGAGGAAGCCAAGAAGTGGCTAGTGCGCACCACGTAGTCGTCCTGGGCCTCGAAGAGCGCGTGATAGTGGGCTGAGAGTTCCAAGGCCGTCGCGCTAGCCGGTTTCCCATCGCCGATCACCACATTGGCTCCTCCACTACGTGGGGCGCTGGCGATGATCCTCAGAGCCTGGGGGAGGTCGCCCGAATATTGAAGCACCTGGCGCAGGGTGAAGGGCAAAGGCACCCCCCGCAGGGAGGAGTCTAAGGAGGGGACATCTAAGTAAGCCACCGATATCTTCTCCTCGTTAAGCCCCATGTTGACCCCCACCGCGCCCGGCCCCGAGAGGCTCACGAAGGCGTTGCCCGCCTCAGGCTCGTAGAGAATGAGAAGGATGCCTTCTAGCGGCATATCCCCCTCTATACCATGAAAGAGGTTACCGCTTTTAGTCGCCTCTCCGAAGAGGGCAAAGGTCGCGCCGGGGGAGAGCGAGACCCATCTTGATGCGGACTCATCAGGAGTCGCAAAGGGGGACCCTACCCCAAGATGGGGAGGAAACCAGGGCTTGAAGGTGGTGAGGAGTTCGTTTAGGGCCTCTTCGGAGCGAGGATGAGCCACCAACTGGGGCCAACTGTTGAGAAGTAGGATATCGGTGTAGGAGAGCCCTGCACCTTGGGCCAGGCCTACCATCTCTTCTTTGAACTCTTCTGGAATCTCGACAAGCCGCGCCTCCTGGAGAAGAAGGGGAAGCGGGAGGGGGTTCGAAGCCAACTCCCCATAGAGGCTCTCCAGCCGCCCTCGGATCTCCTGCCGGAGGAGCACCCCTTGCTGGTACCCCATCTCGTAAGGGCTACCTCTTAAGTAGAGAACCGGCACGCCCTGTCGTTTCAGGAGGCCTAGGCCGTATGCCCTTGAAGAGTCAAAAATCGCGGGCTCGTCAGGCGAAGGGTATGATCTCCAAAGGGAGAAGAGGACAAAAGCCAAAAGAAAGACCCGTTTAATCATCTCTCCTGACGCTGAGCATTCTAACACCTCCCCTTGGGGTCGTCAATGAAGAGATTGACACCCCTCTTGAAAGATGGTACCCTCTCTGAAGGAGGTAGGATGTCTTCAAGGCGCTCTATATTTTTTGTTGTCTTGCTCGCCTTTCTCTTGGTGGGCACGACCTTGGCCTTAGTCATTTCACAATGGGGAGAAGAAGCCCCCGCTGAACCGACGGCCCCTCCGCCCTCGCCCACGATTGTGGCCCAGCACACACCTCTGGCCTCCCCCTCGCCATCCCCCGAGCGCACTGCTACAGTAACGACTACGCCCATGCCCACGCTCACGCCCATCCTAGAGGCAACGACTACCCTGGAACTCACACCGACCCCCTGGAGGCTAGAACTTGTGGAACTGCCGCCTATGACCCTCCAGGATTGGCCCCGGCCCGCCGATGACAACGGACTGGGCATACATTTTCTGGGTAAGCCCCACTATTCCGAGGAGGAGTTAG
>CAZERB010000187.1:0-2846 GCA_964514645.1 uncultured Anaerolineales bacterium | reverse complement strand
TTAACAAAATAGCCTCTACCCCGCATTACGCTTTGGTAGAGGCTATCAGTCGGAATTCCGACGCTTCGAGAGCGCTTTACAGTCTCCTAGCGAGCCTCATCGCTACTCATAGTTTATCAAATATTCCCCTTTCTGTCAATGTCTTGAATCGGTAAATGTGCTTGCCTGAGTAGGCGAGATATCCTTAACTATCGTTATACATCTAGGTGCCTCACTTGCTTGGCGTGGGTCTGGATGAACCGCTTGCGGGGTGGCACCTCGGCCCCCATGAGCATATTGAAGGTCCGGTCTGTCTTGGCCGCATCTTCTATAGTGGCTTGCAAGATGGTTCTGCCCTCAGGGTTCATAGTCGTCTCCCAGAGTTGGTCGGGGTTCATCTCGCCCAGGCCTTTGTACCGTTGTAGCGTCGCCTTTTGGCCGTCCCACTTCTTCAGCCACCTCTCCTTCTCCTCCTCGGTATAGACGTAGATATGCTTCGACTGGGCCTCGATCCGGTAGAGGGGAGGCTGGGCGATGTAGAGGTGGCCGTTGGCGATCAAAGGCTCCATATACCGGAAGAAGAAGGTGAGAAGCAACGTCCGTATGTGAGAGCCGTCCACATCAGCATCGGTCATGATGATGATACGGTGGTATCGTAAGTTATTGATATCGAACTGGTCGCTGATCCCCGTGCCCAGAGCGGTGATGAGGGCCTGGATCTCTTTATTGCTCAAGATCTTATTGAGCCCGGCCTTCTCCACGTTCAGGATCTTCCCCCGCAAGGGGAGGATGGCTTGGAAGCGGCGGTCGCGGCCCTGCTTGGCGGAGCCCCCCGCCGAATCCCCCTCTACGATGTAGAGTTCAGATTTCTTAGGGTCTCTCTCGGAGCAATCGGCTAGTTTGCCAGGAAGGGTTGCGCTCTCCAGCGCGCTCCTGCGGATCACGAGATCCCGGGCCTTCCGAGCCGCGGCCCGCGCACGGGCTGCCGTTAAGCACTTCTCCAGGATCGCCTTAGCCGCTCTGGGGTCCTCTTCCAGAAAGGTGGAAAGCCTCTCGGAGACCACCGATTCTACCAGACCCTTCACCTCGGCGTTCCCCAGTTTAGCCTTGGTTTGGCTCTCGAACTGGGGATCCTTCAGTTTCACGCTTATGATCGCTGTCAACCCCTCGCGCACATCCTCCCCGGCGAACCCGGGGTCGGTATCCTTGAGGGCGTTGTTACGTCGGGCGTAGTCGTTTATCGTCCGGGTTAGGGCGGAGCGGAAGCCTGTAAGGTGGGTGCCGCCGTCAACGGTGTTGATATTGTTGGCGAAGGGGTAGACCGATTCGGCATAGCCATCGGTATACTGGATAGCCATCTCGATGATGGCGCTATCCACCGTCCGCTCCGCATAGATAGGCTCAGCATGTAGCACCTTGCGGTTGCGGTTAAGGTAGCGGACAAACGATTGTATGCCGCCTTCGAAATAAAACGATTGTTCTCGGTCCTCCCTTTCATCTCCGAGGGTGATCTTCAGGCCTCGGGTGAGAAAGGCCATCTCTCGGAACCGCTGGGCTAGGGAGTTGAAGTTGTAGTCTAGGTTGGGGAGGATCTCTCTATCGGGCAGGAAGGTAGTCTTGGTACCCGTATCTTTCGCCTGGCCGACCACTTGAACCGGGGTGGTGGGCACCCCTCTTTCGTACCGCTGTCGGTAGATCTTGCCGTTCCGCCTGACCTCCACCTCCAGCCACTCGGAGAGGGCGTTGACTGCGGAGACCCCCACACCGTGGAGACCGCTAGCCACCTTGTACCCTCCCCCGCCGAACTTGGCCCCGGCGTGCAAGACGGTATGCACTATCTCCAGGGCTGACTTGTTCATCTGGGGATGGGTATCCACTGGGATGCCACGGCCGTTATCGACCACGGTCACCGTATTATCGGTGTGGATAGTGACCTCTATCTTGTCGCAAGCCCCGGCCAGGGCCTCATCGACGGAGTTATCGACCACTTCGAAGACCAGGTGATGGAGCCCTCGCTGATCGGTACTCCCGATATACATCCCTGGCCGCCGCCGCACCGCCTCTCGGCCTTCCAAGATCTCGATATCCGTGGCCTCATATCTATCTACTGCCACTTCTTTCCTCCAACCAACTGGTATATCTATCTCGGTAGAAGATAAGACTGGCGGCTGCCAGTCCACTGCCTACGTAAGCGTTCCCCGTGATTCCCAAGGCTAACCCCCAGGGGTTGGCGCCCAGGGCCCGCCAGACAAAAGATAGCCCCATGCCGATAACGTTAATGAGGATGATAAAGCCCAGGGCAGACCAGAAGTTGCGCCGCACCACATTTATGCTATTCCAGATAGCCGAAAGTGGCCCCGCATCGCTGATGACGATAGCGTCTATGGCGAAGAAGAGGTAGAACCATATCCATATGAGAAGCGCCAGAAGCAAGGTAGAGAAGATAGCAGTCAGGCTTTCGCTGAGGAGGGAAGCCAAAGTCAAGCCCATGGCCAGGGGAAGCCCCAGAAGAATAGCCCCCCCTATGAAGATGAGCAGGAGGATGATGACCCGCAGCCAGTAGCCCCAGATTCGATGAAGAAGAGAGGGGTAAGGGTTCCCGCGGACATTTTGGGCGATGAGGCCCAGATATAGGCAGCCCAAGAGGAGACCGAGGGGGAGAAGGACGAGAACCCAACCCAGGAACGGGAGGCCATCATCTATCTCGATGACCATTTGGCCCAGGGGCGAAGCGGCAGTCGCCCCGGCCATGAGGCTGGGAACCCCCAAGATAGCCGAAGTGAGAAGGGAGAAGAGGTTAAAACCCCCTATAAGTTCCTGCCACTGGATGTCAGGGCCTGCGGAGGGCAGGTAGAGAGAGAGGCGTT
>CAZERB010000186.1:0-2847 GCA_964514645.1 uncultured Anaerolineales bacterium | reverse complement strand
ACTCATCGGGGCCGGGCACAAAGTGGCCATCGTGGAACAGGTGTCAGACGAGCCTGAGCGAGGGCTGATGCTCCGCGATGTGGTGCGGGTAATTACTCCGGGGACGGTGGTGGAGCCCACGCTTTTGGAGGAAAAGCGGAACAACTATCTGGCTGCCCTGGTATTTGAGGCTGGGCCAGATAGGCCAGGGCGAGGAGAGGAGGCGGCGGGAATAGCCTATATTGACATAACGACAGGAGAGTTCGCCACTACGCAACTGGACGGGGAGGAGGTGCGGAAAGAGGTGGAGGAGGAACTCTCTAGGCTGCAGCCCGCAGAGTGCCTAGTGGAAGAGGGTGAGGGGTTTAGGCCCTCGGTGGAGGGGGTTCATTTCACCCCTTATGAGTCATGGCGGTTCGAGGTGGAACGGGCTAGGGAGGCGCTCCTGGCGCAGTTTGGGGCTTCGTCCTTGGAGGGGTATGGGTGTGAGGGTTTGCCCTTGGCCATAAGCGCCGCCGGGGCTATCGTCCAGTACCTGGAGGAGACGCAAAAGGCAGCCCTGGAGCAACTAGACGGCCTAAGGACCTACTCCACCGAGGCTTTCATGACCCTCGATTCCGCCACACGGCGGAATTTGGAACTCACCCAAACCATCCGCACTCGCTCTCTCCAGGGCTCTCTTCTGGGGGTTCTAGACCATACGGTCACCTCTATGGGGGGGCGGCTCCTCCGCCGTTGGCTGAGCCAGCCGCTTTTGGAGATAGAGAGGTTGAACCGGCGTTTGGATACTGTAGAGGCTCTCTATAGCCAGGGGGCGCTGCGGGTGGAACTCCTCTCCCTTCTCAAGGGGGTTAGGGACCTAGAACGGCTGACCGGGAGGGTGGTGCAGGGGATAGCGGGACCCAGGGACCTATTAGCGGTGCGGATGACTCTCGAGGTGGTGCCTCAAATCAAAGAGAATCTCGCCAAGTTCTCTCTCCCTCCCCACCACCCTTTGGTAGAACTGGCGCTAGACCCCTGCTCCGAGGTGGCGGAACTGATCGCTAGGGCGGTCGCCGAGGACGCCCCGGCGACATTGGGCGCTCTAGGGGTGGTCGCTCCTGGCTTCTCTCCGGAGCTAGATAACCTCTTGGCCGCGGCCAAGGAGGCCAAAGAGTGGGTAGCAAGCCTGGAGAGGAGGGAGAGGAAGCGCACGGGGATAAAGTCGCTGAGGGTGGGGTACAATAAAGTCTTTGGCTACTACATCGAGGTCACGAAGCCCAACCTCCATCTGGTGCCTGAGGATTACATCCGTAAACAGACCCTGGTCAACGCAGAGCGCTTCATCACCCCTGATCTGAAGGAGTACGAGACCAGGATCCTCAACGCTCAGGAGAGGAGCCAAGAGTTGGAGGCTCAGCTCTTCCGCCAGGTCTGTCAGGAGGTGGCGCTATACGCTTCTCGGCTCCTTTCCACCGCCCGGGCCTTGGCTCGCCTGGACGTCTGCACTGCCTTGGCGGAGATGGCGGCGCGCAACAACTACGTGCGACCCCTGCTCACCGCGGAGAACGAGATAGATATCATCGCTGGGCGCCATCCGGTGGTGGAGTTGACCCAAAGGGAGGAGCCTTTCGTCCCCAATGACGCCCATCTCACCAGCGAGGAACAGATCATCGTCCTCACCGGGCCCAACATGGCCGGGAAGTCCACTTATCTCCGCCAGGTAGCCCTCATCGTGCTCATGGCCCAGATTGGCTCGTTTGTCCCCGCCGACGAGGTCAAAATCGGCTTGGTAGACCGGATCTTCACCCGCATCGGCGCTCAAGACGAGATCAGTGCTGGCCAGAGCACTTTCATGGTGGAGATGCTGGAGACGGCCAACATCCTCCACCACGCCACTGATAGGAGCCTCCTTATCCTAGATGAGATAGGGCGGGGGACGAGCACCTACGATGGTATCTCCATCGCCTGGGCGGTGGTAGAATATATCCACAACCATCCCCGCCTCAGGGCCAAGACGCTCTACGCTACCCATTATCACGAGTTGACGGAACTGGCCCAGTTTCTTCCTCGGGTGCGCAACTACAACGTAGCCGTGGCTGAAGAGGGAGACCAGGTTATCTTCTTGCGTCGAGTCGTACCGGGAGGGATGGACAAAAGTTACGGCATCCACGTGGCTCAGTTGGCTGGCCTCCCCAGGGCGGTCATCCATCGGGCCCAGGAGATCCTAGAGGAGTTGGAGGAGGGCGTGTCTCGCTCCCCGATGAGAGCGCCAAAGGCAAAACAACTTCCCCTTTTGTCCCTGGAACACCCCCTCCTGGAAGAGTTGAAGAGTTTGGATGTGGATTCCCTCTCGCCAATAGAGGCGTTGAACAGGCTCTACGAGTGGCGAGAACGGCTGAGGGGGGAGTCTAACGGGTAGAATAGTTTTTAGGATTCTAAGGATGTATTGCTTCGATGCGAGAAGCGTGTTATAATAGCACATCATCTAGAGTCGATCTCAAAGGAGGAGAGAGATGAGCACGCAGTGGAAGTGGGTCATCGGTATCGTGTCTGTCATCGTAGTTTTTGCCCTGCTGGCCTGTGTCATCTTCTTAGGTTGGCGTTACTTCTTCCCTGAGAAGCCCTCTGTGGTGATTATCGCTCCGCCGAGCAACTACCAGGTACTAGAGGGTGATGGGGTAACGGTAGAGGCTAGAGCCACCGGGCGCTCCATTGTGAGGATGGAGTTATTGGTGGACGATGGGCTGATGGACACCGCCAGCAGCCCCAGTCCCCAGGACAACTTCAGCGCGGCGCTGATGTGGCAGGCCTCTGGGATTGGCCGACATACGGTGGAGGTGAGGGCCTACGATGCCAGGGAGCAAGCCAGCGAGCCAGCGGCCATCA
>CAZERB010000185.1:0-2848 GCA_964514645.1 uncultured Anaerolineales bacterium | reverse complement strand
CAATTAACATTATACACCAAAAAGCAAGAAGAGGGCAAGTCCATAGTTAGTACTAGGTCCATTTTAGTGCCTAGATAGTTATGTCAACGACCATGATCTCCCACACTCCCCTCCTATGGAGGGCCGGTCGCTCTTTCCCTGCGCTTCCTTCAAGTGATCATCGTAGGTAGAGCGCCTATGCCAAGTTGGAGCGGAAAAGGGGAGAGGCCACTTGTCAAGGCGGCTTCATCTGGTATAATGGCTAGTGGAGACCCCCGGTGGAGGAGAGGGAAGCATACGATCTGGCTCAATTAATAGCCAAGGCAGAGAGGGTGTTGACTGGCAGCCAGGAGACGACGGCTAAGCCAGTGCTTCTCCTTCTATCCGGGCTACCGGGAACTGGGAAATCTTTTCTGGCTCGTCGGCTGGCGGAGGCCCTCCCTTTTGTGATCATCGAGAGCGATGTGGTACGGAAGATCCTCTTCCCCCAGCCACTATATACCGCCCAGGAGAGCCGTTGGGTGCACCGTACCTGCCATGCTCTTATGGCCAAACTTCTGAAGCGAGGAGTACGAGTGATCTACGATGCCACCAACCTCATCGAGTACCACCGGGAACTAGTTTACCGGATAGCCCAAAAAGCGGGGGCGAGGCTGGTGGTAGTGAAGACCGTGGCTTCAGAGGAGGTGGTGCGAGAGCGGTTGAGGGCTCGTCAGGAGGGAGTGAGAGAACTCTCCGATGCCGATTGGAGGGTCTACCGGCGCATGGCTTCTCGCCAGGAGCAGGTCTCTCATCCCCATCTGGTCATCGATACCAGCGAGGACCTCGAGGAGGCGGTAGCCAAGGTCATGCGCTTCATACGGAGATGAGAGGTCAGGCCATAATAGGGTGAGATGAAAGCCCTTGTCATCTTCAACCCCAGCGCAGGGCAATGGAATGCTCGTAGAGAGTTGGAGAAGGCGCTAGGACACCTTGCCAAGCGAGGCTGGGAGGTGGTCCAACGAGAGACGCGAGGGAAAGGTGATGCTCTGCGCTACGCTCATGAGGCTGTATCTTCTGGCTATGAGGCGGTTATCGTCGCTGGGGGAGACGGCACCGTCAACGAGGTGGTGAATGGCTTGGTAGGGAGCGGTGTGGCTCTCGGTGTCTTGCCTTTGGGAACGGGGAACGTCTGGGCTCGAGAGATAGGGATGCCCTTCCCCACCCCCCTTCGCCCTTCTCATCTCCTTGCTGGGGCCCAAACGCTGGCTGAGGGGCTCATCTACGCCGCTGACTTGGGGCAGGCCGGGGAGAGAACCTTTCTCCTCTGGGCAGGGGTAGGCTTCGACGCCCAGGTAGTAGAGAATCTGAATCCCAGGCTGAAGAGATACTTGGGGCCCTTGGCCTACATCTTCTCTGGCCTTTCCATCGCTCGAAAGTCTATCGGCACCCCGGTCACCCTCACTATCGATGGGGAGGAGATATCGAGAAAGGCGCTCTTCATTGAGATCAGCAACGTTCCACTCTACGCGGCCATCCTGCGACTGGCTCCAGAGGCCTGTCTGGACGATGGCCTCTTGGAGATCACTATCTTCAAAGGAAAGGGTATCCTAGCCCTCATTCGCCACTTCTTTAAGATGCTCATCCGCCGCCATTTGGGTGACCCCCAAGTGGAACGGTATAAGGGGAGAGAAGTTAGATTAACCGCCGCCTTGCCTCTCCCCGTTCAAGTGGATGGTGACTATCTGGGCACCACCCCTCTAGAATGTACCGTCCTTCCCCAGGCCCTGCGGGTGATCATCCCAAGGGTAGAGAGCGATCTATTTCAAAGGGCACCAGAAGGGTGAAATACCTTAACCTTCTACTGATATTCGTTCCTTTAGCCATAGCCACCTCTCTCTTTGACCTTGATCCGCGCCTGGTCTTCGCCTCTGCGGCCTTGGGGATAATACCCCTGGCTGGGATATTGGGAAAGGCCACCGAGGAACTTGCGCTTCACGCTGGGCCGCAGGTTGGGGGGCTCCTCAACGCCACCCTGGGCAACGCGGCGGAACTGATCATCACTATCTTCGCCCTCAGGGAAGGGCTCTTGGAATTAGCAAAGGCCTCCATCATCGGTTCGATCCTGGGCAATGTGCTCCTCGTCTTGGGCTTGAGCATCCTCTTCGGTGGGCTGCGCCATGGCACCCAGCGGTTCGACCGATCCCAGGCTGGACTAAACGCCACCATGATGACCCTGGCTATCATCGCCCTCGTGATCCCCGCCATCTTCGGCCACGCTATAGAACGAGATCGCCTGGCGGTGGAGGAATTGAGTCTGGGTGTAGCGGGGGTGATGATAATCATCTATACCCTCAGCCTCATCTACTCCTTCCGCTCAGCGCCTGCAACCCAAACCGTAGAGGCCGCTAACTGGGGCCTGAGGCTGGTCCTCTTGGCCCTGGCCCTCTCCATCCTCTTCACAGCCTGGCTGAGCGAGATATTGGTGGAGACGGTAGAACTGGTGGTTCAATCCCTGGGGGTGACCGAGTTCTTCTTGGGGGTGATAATCGTCCCTCTAGTGGGGAATGTGGTCGAGCATCTAGTGGCGGTTCAGACCGCCTGGAAGAACAAGATGGATCTCAGTCTCGCTATCTCCCTGGGTTCAAGCATGCAGATCGCCCTCTTCGTGGCTCCCCTTTTGGTATTCATCAGCCTTCTGGGGCCTGAGCCCCTGAGCCTAATCTTCAACCAGTTCGAACTCATATCGTTAGGAGCCGCGGTGGGGATCGCTACTTTCATCTCTTTGGATGGCGAATCGAACTGGCTGGAGGGGGCAGAACTTCTAGCCGTCTACTGCATCATCGCCATCGCCTTCTTCTTCCTCCCCTCCTAGTTTGTGGAAAAGGGA
>CAZERB010000184.1:0-2853 GCA_964514645.1 uncultured Anaerolineales bacterium | reverse complement strand
GAACCAAATTGAAGCCAATCCAGTACTTCAGATCTGTCACACTACCACCCACAAATCTCGGGTACCCACCTAAGGTTTGCCGGAAGATATACAACGAACCAAAACAATGCTCTCGACCTTTGCTTCACTATTGAACATCTTCCATCATGAGCGCGCTAAAGTGATGAGCCACTCCGGAGGAGGAAAGAGATCAGATGGCATATCCTCCGGTGCTATCCCTCCTATATTTGTGATCTTTATCCAGAGATATTCATCCAAGTACTTGGCGAGAGTCTTGGTCTTTCCTTGGGCATACAGTCTGGAGGATAGATGGTCTTCAGGTCTACCCTTGTGGCCCTGGGTGTCCCTGTAGTCGTCACTGACACTTTTGGCCATCTCTCCCCCATGATGCAGAAAGGCAACGTAGCCTTCCCCGTCATCGGTTAGTATAGGTGGCTCGCCCGTTTTCAGGTGATCTCGGATGGGCCAGTCCCACATAATGAAAAGTTTCGGGAAGAGTACGAAGAGAATCTTGGAGACCACAGTCGGGCCGCAACCATCAATGCAGCGGAGGGCGTCGTACAGGTTCTTGATGCGAGTAGCACTCTTATCAGAAAGGCGACCAGCTCCAACATCACCAATGGACAGGGCAGATAGAGAATGTAGCTCTGCCGCTTCTAGGCCTTTGAGTTTCTTCACTATTTCCCTGGATATTCGCGAAGTCTTCTTGCTGGAAATTCGGCACCCTCCCCAGCGGTTGAGAAACTGCTTAACGACTACACTCTCGATCTCCCTGGTCCTAGAGCTCGTTGGTGCTCTAACGAAGTCATCTATCAACTTCCTCTTCCTCGATTGCTCGACTTCCCAGTAGGCCTTGTCGCCCTGCGTAACGATGGCGTAGATATATGCTGCCCAAGCAAGTTCACCAAATGTGAGCATGGATTGTACCCTCATCTCCGGCCTCGATTGTCTCAAGCCTATCCGTCATCTAGCGGTTGTAGGATAGGACTCATTCCATGGCATCAGTGCTGGTCTGGCAGAATATCCTAAATTCTATGCTTCAGCGTACCATTACGGCTCACTCTTTGTCAAGATTAGTTAAAAGAGACTGTTGAAAAAGTGGGGTAAATTCTTCGGCAATCGAGAATTTCTCCCGCAAACCATCAGAATTTGGGTGATTATAGGGACAGAAATCAGGAAGACATACAGCGGATGCAATTTCTTTCCCACTATGCTAAACGAGGAGGTGTTTTTCAACACTCTCGTTAAAACATCCCTTCCAGAGGTTCAACGATGAGCCGTCCCCCCTCCAGATCCACCTCTTTAACCACATCCTCTATGGCGGGAACAAGTATCTCACCTTGTTCTCCCTCCACTACATAGACCTCATTGGCCCCGGTGAAAAGGACATCGGAGACCCTTCCTAAATGCTCCCCCTCGCTCGTCCAGACCTCCAAACCCATTATCTGGTAGATATAATACTCATCTTCTGAGAGGGGGGCCGCCTCCTCCAGTGGGACCTGTACCAATTCACCTCGAAGTTTTCCCGCGCTATTGCGATCGGCACACCCCGCTAACTTGAGGATGACCCACCTCCCATGCCGCCTATGCCCCTCCAGCGTCCAGGACTCATCGCCCAAGTAAACCCTCTTCAACTCCCGGAAACGATCCGGGAAGTCGGTGAGGATCGCCACCTTCAATTCGCCCCTCGTGCCCCAAGGAGCCACCACTCTGCCCACCACTAGATAACGAGGCACTCTACGAGCCGGGTGCTCCCCCGACCTCCTAGGACGCGAGAAGTGACTCCTCTCCCCAGCGGCGTCGCTGGTCATCTTTAGACGATCTCCAGGATGGCCCGTTTCCCTTGTCGAATAGCCGCCACTCGAAGGAGGGTACGCATAGCGTTAGCCACTCGTCCCCCCTTCCCTATCACCCGCCCCATGTCCTCCTTAGCCACCCTCACCTCGAAGATGACGGAGTGGGTGCCATCTATCTCTCTCACCTCTACCTGATCCGGGTTTTCGACCAGGGACTTGACCATATATTCTACGAGCTCCTTCATACGCCTCTCCTTACCGGCTCCCTTCCTCCAGGATCTTCTTTATCTCCTCCAAGGATTTGGGGCCTAGCCCGGAGATATTGGACAGTTCGCCTTTCTCCAACCCCTCTTTCAATTCGCTCACCTTGGTTATCCCCGCCGAGGTCAGGATATTCGTCACCCGGGTCGGTAAGCCGAGCTCGTCTACGCCTAGTTCTGCTAGCGCTCCCGCCTTGGGAAATACAACCTCCTCTAATGGCTCTCCCGCCTTCACCCGGGCCCATCTTTCCGAGATGCCCAGTTTGGTTAGAAGTCTAGCCACGGCCTCGGTGGGCTGAGCGCCCCGCTCCAACCAAAATATGGCCCGCACTTCTTCTATGCGTACCGTGAGTGGCTCAGTGCGAGGGTCATAGTAGCCGATGGTCTCAATGAACCTCCCATCCCGGGGCGCCCGAGAATCGACCACCACCACCCGGTAATGGGGCTGCTTCTTGGCCCCCACACGACGCAAGCGTATCTTTACCAATTCCCCACCCCCTTCTTTTCCCATCCCACAGGCACCGTCCCCGGTATCTGGGGAGATCCTGTAAGGACAGGGATAGTTTACGTACCAAATATCGAGGAGATATCCACTCGACCAAATGTTAACTGCTTCATCATTTTCTGCATCTGGCGAAACTGGCCCAAGAGTTGGTTCACCTCCTGGACGGTGGTCCCTGAACCGGTAGCGATCCGTCGCTTCCGACTCCCGCCAATGATACGGGGGTTCTGCCTTTCCTCCGGGGTCATGGAGTTGATTATAGCCTCGATCTTTTTCATCTGTTGATCGGTAACCT
>CAZERB010000183.1:0-2853 GCA_964514645.1 uncultured Anaerolineales bacterium | reverse complement strand
CCTCTTCGCCGCCAGGCCTTGGGCCATAACCTGGCTACCCTAGTCCGCTTCTGAACCTTAGGCGCGTCGCTCTGCGCCCCCATCTTTCAGTGCCTTCCAGGGCCAACTCTCAAATTCCTCAAATTTCACCATAATCTTACCACCTTCTCAGCGAGGTGTCAATGGGTTATGCGTCAATTTTGCGTAAATTTCCCGTAAACGCTGACGCCTCAGCGAAGGATAACGAACCCCCGAAGGGGTTAAGAAAACGCGCTCTCCGGCAGGTAGCCTTCGGTTGGATGAGCGCGTTTCTATACGCTATTCTTCGGCGGCAACCCGGCTACCGTAGTCCGCTTTTGAACCTTAGGCCCGTGGCTTTGCGTCCCCATCTTTCGATGGGTTTGCCTTTATCACCGCAATCTATTATTTTCTCAATATCGTCCATAATATAGCATTCAATAGGATCTTTCTCAATAGGATAAAGGTACTGAGTTTGCGTTAATGTCGACCGTATGGCAGAATCGGTCATGTAAAAATGAGCAACCCCGTCGCAAGGACAGGGTTGCTCCGCCAGACCCTCGAAAAGACCTTCCTGGCGAGAGTCGTCATCGCTGGGGTAGACACCTTCCTCCAGGAAAGAGACCACTCAACACCAACGCTGTCTCATCGACCTCAGATGAAACGCTTTAGGTCTCGAGGATCTGACTCTAACGAGTGAACGTAATTGTCTCCTTACCAATAATATTATACCACAACCTCTTCCCTAGGTCCAAGCCTTTGCCAATCGTCCATCGCCTGGCGGAAATGTCGCATGCTAATCTGAAAACCCTCATACGATTCAGAATCGCCGTTCTCATTGAGAAACTCTCGTATGGCTAGCATCGAGGCCTGGCGACAAATCGATTCGATCTCCGCTCCCACTGCGCCCTCGGTCATATCGCTCAGGATCCCTAGATCAACATCGGAAGTCAGGGGTTTGTCCTTGGTATGGATCTTGAAGATCGCCTCACGGGCCTCACGGTCGGGGACGGGCAACTCGATCAGCACATCGAATCTACCGGGACGTAATAAAGCCGAGTCGACTATGTCCAAACGGTTGGTAGCCGCTAGGACGATTACCCCTTTCAGTTCCTCGATACCATCCATCTCGGTCAAGAACTGGCTGACCACCCGCTCAGCCACATGGGAGTCTCCGCCGCCATAGCCCCGTGTGGGGGCCAGGGCATCGATCTCATCGAAGAAGATGATACAAGGCGCTGCTTGCCGGGCTTTCTTGAACACCTCACGCACTCCCTTTTCGCTCTCCCCCATCCACTTGGACATGAGCGCCGGGCCCTTGACAGAGATGAAATTTACTTCACTTTCGCTGGCCACCCCTTTGGCCAAAAGCGTTTTACCTGTGCCCGGTGGGCCGTACAGCAGTATCCCTTTAGGCGGCGTGGTCTTGGCCTGTGCGAAGAGCTCAGGGTACTTGACGGGCCACTCAACAGTTTCCCTCAGTATCTCCTTGACCTCCTCCAAGCCTCCAATGTCCTCCCATCTGATATCGGGAACCTCGGTGAAGACCTCGCGGATGGCCGACGGTTCGACCTCCCCTAGAGCGGTCAGGAAGTTGTCCATGGTCACCTCTAATTCCAGCAGCCGCTCATAGGGGATGTGAGACTGAGCAAAGTCGATCTCTGGCATCAGTTGGCGTAAGGTGATCATGGCCGCTTCGCGGCACAAGGCCTCCAGGTCAGCTCCCACGAAGCCGTGGGTGATTTCGGCCAGTCTTTCCAGATCCACATCATCAGCAAGGGGCATTCCTCTAGTGTGTATCTCCAATATCTTCAGACGGCCATTCTTGTCCGGGATGCCGATGATGATCTCCCGGTCGAAACGGCCCGGACGACGTAAAGCAGGGTCCAAAGAGTTCGGGATGTTGGTGGCCCCGATGACTATCACTTCGCCTCGGGACTTCAAACCATCCATCAGGGCCAAAAGCTGGGCCACCACCCGCTTCTCCACCTCGCCATGTACCTCCTCCCGCTTGGGAGCGATAGCGTCGATCTCATCTAGGAAGATGATGGCTGGCGCATTGCGGCTCGCTTGCTCGAAGATCTCCCGCAGGTGCGCCTCGCTCTCACCGTAGAACTTGTGGATGATCTCCGGGCCGTTGACGGGAAAGAAATGAGCAGATGTCTCGGAGGCCACGGCGCGGGCGATAAGGGTCTTGCCGCAGCCCGGAGGGCCATGTAGCAAGACGCCCTTTGGCGCTTCGATGCCCAACCGATCGAAGACCTCAGGGTATTTCAATGGCAACTCGATCATCTCTCGGATGCGGTGAATCTCCTTGCCCAGCCCCCCAATATCCTCATAGGAGACTTTCAGCCCCCGATCTCTATCCGCCCCTTCCCCCTCGATCTTGGTGATCGTGGCTGCTGCCACCATAACCACGCCCTCAGGGGAGGTGCCGGTCACGCTGAAATCCACGGAGCGGGTACCGAAGAGGTTGACACGAACCCGATCCCCCTCAGTGACAACTAGCCCTTCGAGGAGCCTTGCAACGTAGCGGCTATCCGACCCTCGAGGCAGAGTCTGCCTTGAGCCAAGAGGGGCCAAAGTGATCCGCTTGGCTATCTGGTGGTCAACCTTGTGAATACGGACCTTCTCATCTAGGCTCGCCTGAGCGTTCTCTCGAATTATGCCGTCGATCTGGACGATGCCTTTTCCCCGATCGGCGTGATAGGCGGGCATGACCTTGGCTACGGTCGTTCTCTTCCCGCTGATGGCGACGATATCGCCGATCGCCGCTCCGATCCTCTCGAAATCCTGGGGGTCGATGCGGGCAATGCCCCTTCCCACATCCTTGCTCTGCCCCTCTGCCACTCGCAA
>CAZERB010000182.1:0-2864 GCA_964514645.1 uncultured Anaerolineales bacterium | reverse complement strand
GCCTTGAGCTGTTCCAGGGCATGATTCCAGAGCACATAGGCGAAGGCCGTGTTGACCACAATCAGCCACAGGAGGATCACTATGCCAGTCATAGTCAGTCGAGGCAGGGGTTCAAAGGCCGCGGGCAGAAAGAGGAGCCCTCCTCCTATCCCCAAACTGATGATGCTCAACCATAAGGGGCCGGGGACGCCATCCCGGGAGAGGTCTCGAACGAGTATCATCTGATAGGCGAAGGAGAGCGCCGCCCCCAAGGCGATGATGATCCCCACAGCCTGCCCCATCGCCACATCAAGGGGGAAGAAGATGTAGGCCCCGACCAAGGCTAAGCCTATCCCCCCGGCCTGTAAGAGCGAGGGGCGCTCGCGGAGGTGGAGCACCCCCAAGACCGCTACTAGAAGGGGTATTAAGCCCTGTATAAAGGAGGCCGTCACTGCCGGGATCATGGTTAGCGATAGGAAGAGGAAACCATTGCCCAGAGTATAGGCTGTGATTCCCACCCCCACCAACTTGGCCCATCTGCGGAGGACCAGGCCCCGAGGCAGCCCTTGCCTCCTCAGCGCCAGGACAAAGGCCAGAAGGACCAAGAAGCCCCCGAAATAGCGCAGCCCGGCGAAGAGGAAAGGGGGCAACTCCTCCAGCCCCCACTTGATGAGAACGAAGGAGGATGACCAGAGGATAGTAACCAGGGTGGCTTCTAGTAAGGCGAGGAGGTGTGGGGTAATCATGTCTCCACTCTAATGGGGCGTCACTCCTTATGAACGACGCATACTTCCCGCCAGCGGTTAGCTCCGACGCTACTTTCTAGGCTATCCACCACTCAAGTGATGCTATGGAGACACTAGTGCGATTCTTCCCATTACTATACCACAACAATCCTCAAATCTCTAAACGTTAGAATGAAAAGCGGCCTCCTAAGGAGACCGCCTGGCTTTTGCTACCTCGATGATCTATCTTTCCCGCTCCAGAATCCGCACCTCGCAACTGCAAAGCCGCTTGAACTTCTCCGCATCGGCTCGGGAGCCCACGAAGTCCCCATAATGCATGGGGATGGCCACTTGGGGGTTGATCCTCTCCACGGCCTGGGCTGCCTCCTCAGCGGTCATGGTAGGTCCCGCCACGGGGAGAAGGGCTATGTCGGCCTTGATCTCGTCCATCTCTGGGATCAAATCCGTATCTCCAGCATGGTAGATACGTCTCCCGCCCATCTCGATTATGAACCCCACCCAACCAGCAGCCTTAGGATGATTGGGCTTATCGGTATTATAGGCGGCCACGGCCTCGATGGTCACCTCGTCTATCTTCAGGCTATCCCCAGGCTTCAGGATGCGCACGTCACCCCCGAACTTACGAGCACAGTCGGCCACAGTGACGATTACCGTCCCCTTTTTCTGCACCTTAGCCACATCTTGGGGCGAACAGTGGTCGTAGTGGGAGTGGGTAACCAAAATTATATCAGCCGGCTCAACCCTGCCTAATTTCCAAGGGTCGACATAGACCACCTTATCGTCCCCGATCTTGAAACTGGCGTGTCCTAACCAAGTAATCTTCTCTATCATCTAGCACTCTTTATAGAGGCGTAAAGTCAGAAACTACATTTGAATATTATGTTCTTATGATGGCCTGTATGCCACGTCTTGTACCAGAAGGGCTGTCTTGTGGATAATGCGGGCGCGCCAGGATCGCAACTCTGCTTAATGGTCAAATAATATTCGGTCTCTGGTCCCAACTCTCCTTCTCCGCCAGCGTATCGGTCGAATTTGAACTCACCAGGCTGCCATTGGCCGGCCACGCCCCCACTGATCACGCATTCGGTTGGAGGAACAGCCCGCTGAAATTCAAGGTAGACACCAATGCCATTCCGTCTATTGCCCGCCGCATCCTCGATATAGCCCTGTATGATTGCGGAGGGTTGTCCCTCCCCCGGCTTACCAGCCGCTGACCTTTCCGGGCCATCGAAATAAGAGCAAGGATAAACAACGGGCGCCAGTGTAGGTGTCGGGGTAGCGGTCGGTGGGCGAGGCGGGGAGGTAGGAGTAGGCAGAGGGGTAGGGGTGTTCGTGGCCGTGGGTGTCACCGATGGAGCCGGAGTAGGGGTGTCGGTGGGAACAACGACCGAGGTATTCGTGGCTGTGGGAGTAGCCTCCGGAATCGGTGTCTCTGTGACCAGGGGGGTGAAGGTGGGCTTGGGTGTCCTGGAAGGTGTAGGGGTCGCCGTGGGTGCTTGAGATACCAAGGCACCCAGGGCACATCCAGAGACTCCCACAAGGATGGAGATAGTGACCAAAAGGGCGATCGCTTTTTTCATGGAGCGGCTCCTCTTCTTTCCCTCGAATTAAACGGAATAAATGAAATGATGGTGGGAAAAGGTTACCTGAGGGCGCTGAAAAGAACGCACTCATCAAACAAAAACGAACTAGAGACCTATGCCGGCACCTCGAAGCGATATCCCACCCCGCGCACCGTTCGCAAATATACCGGCTTGCTCGGGTTATCCTCGATCTTCTGGCGGAGCCATCGGATGTGGACATCTAAAGTCCTTGTGTCCTCCGTCCAGTCGGTGTCCCACACCTCCTTCATGAGGAACTTGCGGGTGAGCACTGTACCGCCGTTCTTCATGAAAGTCTGGAGCAAAGCGCATTCCTTGGGTGTCAAGCGAACGGTCACCTTGCCCTTGGTAACAGAGCGGCTCTTGAGGTCTAAAGATATACCCCCAGCCTGGAGATGTCCGGCCTTTCTCTTCCTACGGGTTCGAGGGGTTTTTCGCTTTGCCATCCAGTTGACCTTCTTACCCACATCCGCGGGACGATACAGGGGAAAAAACGATGTCTCTAGTATACAACGATGTTGCCCAACTGTCAACATCA
>CAZERB010000181.1:0-2869 GCA_964514645.1 uncultured Anaerolineales bacterium | reverse complement strand
GAGGGGATGACAGGTTTCGACAGGGAGGGCTGGCCGCAGATAGCAAGCCGAGGGGCCTCACCTCGTAAATCAGGGGCAACTAAAGATAAACGGCGAGCCACAACTCGCACTAGCCGCTTAGACGGCTACGTCCCACTCGGTCTTCCCCCGATAGGTCGGGAGGGGACGCCATATAATCGGGGTGCGAAAGCCTCTACGCCGATAAGGGCTGTCAAAGCCAGGGAAACCTGGATCGGCTGGCTCGCGGTGGACTCGGTCGGCATGAGGCCGTCGTGAGCGAGAAAGAAAGAGCCGACTATGCTTGTAGCCGATCTTCGGTCGATCTCTCTGGACGCGGGTTCGATTCCCGCCATCTCCACCACTAATTTGGCGCGAGGGGTATATGGCCCCTCGCCGCTTGTTACGTTCGGCAAGGGGAGGGGCTTTGACCAGAAAGAGACAGCAAGGGCTCATCTCTTGGGGCCGGATCGTGGCCGTTGTGGTGGCTACTATCGCCCTCTTCCTGGTTGCCGATTTCGGACGGCGAGCCATAGATAGTTATCGGCTCAGCCGGGTGGTGGCGGCTTTGGAAGAGAAAGTAGCCACCATGAGGGCGGAGAACGAAGCCTTCAAAGAACGGCTGGAGTACGTGAGCACCGACGCCTACATCGAGGAGGCAGCCCACGAGAAACTGAGATGGGTGGAGCCTGGAGACACGGCGGTGATACTCCTCTCCAGCGAAGAGAAAGAAGCCCCCGTGACGACCCCACTCCCCTCCCACGGGATCATGCAAGGAGAGGAGGTGATGGGGAAGCCTAACTGGCAGCGGTGGCTGGACCTTTTCTTTGGCCCCTGAAAATTGACGAAAAGCGCGCGATTCCGTATAATATAAATGTGATGCGGGGTAGAGCAGCGGAAGCTCGTCGGGCTCATAACCCGGAGGTCGTTGGTTCGAATCCAACCCCCGCTACCTACGTAAAGTATCCCTGTCCTTACAGGATCCCTGTGGGATGGGAAAGAAAGCCGATGGCAAATGCCATCGGCTTTTTATATAAGGGTTGTCAGGGGCCAAATCTTAGTTTATAATAACATTGAGGCGGCGTAGCTCAGCGGAAGAGCAGGGGACTCATAAGCCCTTGGTCACTGGTTCAAATCCAGTCGCCGCCACTCTGACAACAATGAGTGCCATGCTCCCTTCACTTGCGCTCCGGCGGCACGGCTGAAGCGCGTGCCATTAGGCAATCCCACAGAAAGGCGTACAGCGATGAAAACGCGAACGTTCACCCTGATCATTCTTGTCGTGAGTGCAGTCTTTCCCCTTGCCGGTTGCGGCTCATCTCAACCTACAGCTACACCTCTACCTACTGCCATATCCACTGTTTTGCCCACCGCCACACCTCTGCCTACCGCCACGCCCACAGCGGCGTTGCTGCCCGGTGTTGTTACCCAGACTCCTACTCCACCAGAGCCGAGTGGGGGGGAAGTGGAGGTTCGCATTCCCTTCTATATTGTCGCTGGTGGTGAGGCGCCGCCAGCTAATATACCAGAGTGCGTAAACACGATCCCTTTCCATATGACCAAGGATGGGACCCGCACCATGATCGAAGGTGAAGGTCGAATTGATTGTCACTTCGTGAACACGCCGCAGGGACAACCGATAACATATCACGTCATTTTAGAGTTAGATGCCGTACTAAACGGTGAATTGTTGCCCCCAACCTCAAACAAACCGTCTGGATGGCTGGATGCCTACCTGGCAGTAGATGGCACGATCGTGCAATATTGGCTCAACTTTCCTGTGGAAGAGTATAACGCATGCCCGGAGGACAATCCTTGTCGCGCGCCAGCCTCTGAAATTTTCCCACTACCTTTCGCATATGAAGAGGGCAGCACCATCACTGCACCCTGGACATTCATTTTGCACCTGCGATGAAGTGGAAGCCAGGGCGGCATGCCGTGTGGGCGCGCACCGATGAATTTAAGTGGTGTCAGGAGTTAACTCCTGACACCACTAATTACTTGGGGATAAAATGACCCTCTTCGTAGATTCAGCAGATATAGATGAGGTCAAGCGAGCCATGGAGTTGGGGTTTATCCATGGCGTGACCACCAACCCCATCCTCATGGCCCGCACGGGGAAAGAGGCCCGCCAGGTGATCGCCGAATTAGGCGAGATCTGCCCCGGCCCCATTTTTCACCAAGTGGCTGCCGGCTCAACAGAGGAGATGCTGGCCGAGGCCAAAGCCTTCTCCACCCTTCTGCCCCAACGGTTGGTGGTTAAGGTGCCTTGCGCTCTAGAAGGCTTGCGTTTGGTGAGCCAAATCGGGAAAGAGATACCCTGCGCGGTGACCGCTATCTTCACCCCTGCCCAGACCTACCTCGCTTGCCAGGCGGGAGCGAGATATGTAATCCCCTACGTCAACCGGCTAACTAGAGCCGGCGGCGACGGCCCCGGGCTGATCAAAACTATGAGGGAAATCGTCTCTGAATCGAAGGTCGAGGTATTGGCTGCCAGCCTAAAGAGCCCCCAAGAAGTCGTCTCGGCCCTGCTCAGCGGCGCCCACCATGTCACCGCCCCTCTCAAAGTGATAGAGAAGATGGCGGAGAATAACTTAACCGCCGAGGCCCTGGCCGAATTCGCCGCAGTGCAAGGTGAACCCTCTTAAAAACTGCGCTGCCAGGAGTCAACTCCTGGCAGCACGAAATTCACTAAAACGTCATCCCGGGCTCTAATACCAGTAAAACGTTCTCGTCTCACTCCTCGGGCTGATGGGTTCGACCTTTGGGGACCCATCGGGGAAGGCGCCTATCTCTTTCACCACACCGACATCCCACTCGAAGAGGTGGCTTAAAGCGTCTCGTGGAGGGCGCATCTCCAGGGGCACGAGGT
>CAZERB010000180.1:1722-2879 GCA_964514645.1 uncultured Anaerolineales bacterium | reverse complement strand
CCTCCCGGGCAGCAGGGAGAAAGGCGAGGTTGAAATCTACCCAACCAATTTGACTCCAGTTCAATCTCCACCCTCAAAGATTATACGCCCTATTTGGCCCCCTGGTCAATGCCCGTAGAGGCCTTCCCTGACAACTCCTTGACAGCCGCTTGGCGTAAGGGCTATAATCAATTCAGGGGAGATTACCTTGAACTTCAAAGGGTTTCTAGAAGGTCTAGGGGCTAGCGAAATCCCACTATCTATATCTAACCTCTATATCCTCTCGGGGATGTCCAAGAGGGAGATGGAGGCCTTCCGCGGGGTATGGCCTCGACTCCCTGTGGAGCGCCGCCGCGGCATCCTTCACGCCCTGGTAGAGATCACCGAAGCCAGTTTCGAGGCTGATTTTAACAGCATCTTCCGTTTTTGTTTGAGCGATGAGGATGAAGAGGTTAGAGCCCAAGCCATTGAAGGGCTCTGGGAGGACGAGAGTATCTCTATCTTGCGCTCTCTAATCGGTCTCTTGCGAGGTGACCCCTCCTCTTTAGTGCGGGCTAAGGCTGCCGCTGGGTTGGGACGGTTCGTCCTCTTGGCAGAGTTAGATGAACTAGATAATGAGTTGGGGGCGGAGGTGCGAGAGCTGCTTCTCCGCACCATCAACAACCCCCAAGAGCTCTTAGAGGTGAGGCGCCGGGCCGTGGAGGCAATCTCCTTCTCCGGTGAGGAGGGGGTGCGGAAGATCATCGAGACCGCGTACCAAGACGAGGCTCAAAAGATGCGTGTGAGCGCTCTTTTCGCTATGGGGCGGAGCGCCGACCCCTATTGGGGCAAAACTCTCCTCCGGGAGTTGAAAAACCTGGATCCTGAGATGCGGCACGAGGCTGCCAGGGCCTGCGGGGAGTTGGAGTTAAAGGAGGCTCTGCCCACCCTGGCACGCCTAGTAAACGATGCTGATCGTGAGGTCCAGGGAGCAACGATCTGGGCTTTGGGGCAGATCGGGGGCCAAAGGGCCCGTCGACTCTTGCGAGCCTGCTGCGAGAGCGACGATGAGATTGTAGCCGAGGCGGCCGAGGAGGCGCTGAGCGAACTAGAGTTCGCCGAAGGCATCTTCGAGATCCCCATCTACGGGGAGGAAGAAGAATGAGATCCGCCTTTATCCTCGCGGGGCACTGTTCCTA
>CAZERB010000180.1:0-1622 GCA_964514645.1 uncultured Anaerolineales bacterium | reverse complement strand
GGTTAGTCATCCAGGTTAGCATCCACATACTTACTACCATCATCCTTCCCATCTTCGTCACCGTGGGCCTGGGCTTTGCCCTGCGTCGCCTCATCTCCATCGATCTCCGCTCCCTCTCCCGGGTCACGCTATACGTTCTCAGTCCCTGCCTCATCTTCTCTACACTCTCTCAATCAACCCTCAAAGCCGATGACCTAGGCCGGATAGTGGCCTTCACCTTGATTACCACCCTCACTGTAGGTGTCATATCCTGGGGTACGACTAGGCTGCTTCGCTTCGACCAGGGGAAGGAAAGCGCCTTCCTTCTGGCTACCCTATTTGTTAACGCTGGGAATTATGGCCTTCCATTGAACCTTCTGGCTTTTGGAGAGGAGGGGCTGGTGCGGGCCATCGTCTTCTTCGCTACCAGTTCCTTTCTAGTGAACACCCTAGCGGTATATCTCGCCTCCCGGGGCCAGGTAGGGGTGCGAGAGTCGCTGGCTAACGTCTTCAAGATCCCGCTGATCTATGCTGTAGTCGCCGCTCTAATTGTCAACTTCGGAAACCTTAAGATCCCGGAGCCTATCTTCCAGCCTTTGGAGATGACCGGTAGGGCGGCCATCCCGGTGATGCTCCTCATCTTGGGGATGGAGCTCTCTCAAGCCTCGGCAAGGGAGGAGTGGGGGACGATAGGGGTGGCAACTTTCATCAGGCTGGTAGTGGCTGCCGGGGTAGCCTTCTGGATAGCGCCCCTTTTGGGTTTGGTGGGGGTTACCAGGCAAGCCTGCATAATAGAGGCTAGCATGCCCACGGCGGTGATGAGCACTATATTGGCTGTGGAGTTTGACGCTCAACCGGAGTTCGTGACTGGAACAGTCTTCACTACCACCCTAGCCAGCATTGTCACCCTTACCTTGCTACTTCGGCTGCTGAGATAAGAGATGCAAAACCTGGTTTTCTTCGACTTGGAGACCAAGAGGAGTTTCGCCGAGGTGGGAGGGCGAGAGAACTTCCACGCGTTAGGCTTAGCGGTGGCGGTCACCTACAGTTCGGCCTCAGGGGAATACTCGATCTATATGGAGAAAGACGTGGATGCTTTAATAGAGGAGTTGACCAGCGCCGATCTGGTGGTGGGTTTCAACCTCAAGCGGTTCGACTACGAGGTCCTGCGGGGCTACAGGCCCCTCCCCTCCATCCCTACCTTGGACATTTTGGAAGATATCTACCGAGAACTGGGCTTCAGGGTAGGGCTCGATGCTTTGGCTAAGGCCACCTTAGGGGTGGGGAAGTCGGCTCACGGCCTCCAGTCGATAGAGTGGTTTCGAGAGGGGAGGCTCGACTTAGTGATCGACTATTGCCGTCAAGACGTGGAACTCACACGATTGTTGTATGAATACGGTAGAGAAAACGGCTACCTCCTCTACTGGGATGAAGGGTTGCAGATCAATCGGCGGATACCGGTGAGTTGGGGGTGAGATGGCTTTCGAACCTTGTTTTCTAAAATTGAGTTGCTCCGGGGAATTGAAAAGAAGGGCTGAGGAAGCCCATGCTCGCTTGGAGGAGTGTCGATTTTGCCCTCGGGAGTGTGGCACAAATAGGCTTTTGGGTGCCAAAGGGGCCGCTTGCCGCACCGGGGAGCGGGC
>CAZERB010000179.1:0-2896 GCA_964514645.1 uncultured Anaerolineales bacterium | reverse complement strand
CAGTGCCCAGCCAGTTTCACCCCCACCAAGGAGCATATCGCCGATATGCGTGCTTTCTTCCAAACGATAGGACGAAGTGGCCTCCTCTTCGTATGGGAGCCACGAGGAGAATGGGAGGAGGAAGAGATAAAGGGGCTTTGCCAAGAGTTGGATCTTATTCATGGCGTTGATCCCCTCCAACGTCCACCTGTCTATGGAGAGATAGCCTACTTCCGTCTTCATGGTATAAGCGGGTACAGATACTGGTACACCGCTGAAGACCTAAACCGACTGCTCCAATGGTGCCAGGAGTATGAGAAGGTATATTGTCTCTTCAATAATATCACCATGTTCGAGGACGCCCTGCGAATGAAGGAGATGGTAGGGGATAAGAAGACGACTCAAGACCGACCCCACATCGCAACTCCGGGAGAAGGGCAATCTACCTCTATGCACTGGCTTCTGAGATGGCAAAAAGCCGATGGCTACTGCCAAGGGAAGACGGCCTTTGGAAAGACGTCTACGAAAGATGGCCCGACGAGCGGAACCACTGGCTCACCTTGCTGGCGCCTAGGCTCATCATATGAATAGAGACTATAAGGATTGGCCCTTCCACTTAGGGCCCTCTTGTGTTAAAATGTATAGAGACCTTTGAACGAGAGCGACTATGGTGACTACCCTTTATCTTGTGCGACATGGCGAGACGAGCCTCGATAGGGAGCGCATCTTCCAAGGCCATCTCGACCCAGAACTCTCGCCTTTGGGATGGGAGCAGGCCAAGCGTCTCGCCTTGCGCTTAAAGGATGAGAAGATAGGGGCTTTCTACTCCAGTGACCTCTTAACTGCTTACCAAACCGCCTCGGCCATCGCCGCTAAGCACCGCCAGGGCGTGATAAAGATGAAAGAACTCCGAGAGATCGACTGTGGCCAGTGGACGGGGAAGTCGGTGGAGGAGATAGAAACGATCTATCCTGAACTACTCATCACCTGGCGCTTCCAACCGCATCGCCATCGCATGCCTGGCGGGGAAAGCGTGGAGCAGGTACAGCATCGCGTTATCCGCGCTTGGCAGAGGATCTCAATGGAGGCAGCGGGACACAATATATGCATCGTCACTCATGCCATTCCGGTCAAGAGCCTTATGTGCCACTTCATGGAAGATGACCTCTCCTTGATGTGGTTTACCCCGAGACAGGATAACGGAGCCCTCAACACCATCCAGTTCGAGGAAGGGAAGCCCCGAGTGATCGAGGTAGGAAGCGTAGACCACCTTCTGGGTTTAGAAGCCCCGGGGTGAGGTGATGCCCAAGAAGTGCCGCTTCTATCACGAGGATACCTACCGTCGTAAGATCATCAAAGAGTGCCGTCTCATCGCCCGCAACCCCCGCTCCGCTCCTTGGAAGGAGGGGCTGTGTAAAAGGTGTCCCGTCCCCCATATACTAGCCCGTAACCCTTGTGCCCATCTGGCCTTAGAAGCCACCGGGCAACGATGGCTTCGCTTCTTCCCCAGGGTGTTTGTTTATGCGGTCTGCACGGCGAGGCTGGTAGAGATCAAAGATCCCGCATCATGCGGGCAAGGCTGTACCGAATATAAAATCGCCTTTTAAGAAAGGAGGGAGATATCTATGGAGGCCTATGTTTTCGCCGAGTGTAATGACGACCCCACGGAGGTGGTCCGCAGCCTGCGTGACCTCGTGGCTGTAAAGAGGGCTGATGGCCTCTTCGGAGCCATTGAAGTCATCGCCCTCATCGAGGCCCCGGATCTAGCCGCCCTCGACCAAGTCATTATGGATATCCAGGACATCGATGGGGTGGAGTTCACCGATACCCGCATCATCAGGGATATATCCTAGCCTAAGAACTCCTATCCTCAAAGTCCAAAAGGGCCATCCTGAGTCGATAAGCCAGCCTAATAGGTGGCAGGATTGACGTCGAGCCTTTGCGTCTACCAGAGGTTAAAGATAGAATGCGTGCTTATCTCCTCATCGATGTTGAGCGGGATCCGACTGCGGTGGCTCGAGAGCTGAGCCAAATCGAGGGTGTGAAGGAGGCCGACGCTCTTTTCAGCCCCACCGACGTCATCGCCCTCGTCGAAGCCCCGGATATGGTGGGTCTAGAGAGCCTTATCCTCAAAATCTACGGCGTCGGAGGCGTTGTCTCCGCCGATACCCGAATCGCCTTTGGCGGCAAATGATCCCCTCGTGTATCAGGTCTGTCAGGCGATAATAGAGTTGGGAGAGCCCTAAATAGGGCTGTCTTTCTTTGTCAGCCCGACTAATGATATAATCTTGGCAAAAGAGGCTGAGAAGGAGAACCGTTATGCGCGTCCCTCTCATGGCTGGAAACTGGAAGATGTACAAGAGTGTGGGCGAGGCCATCGCCCTAGTCCAAACCCTCAAAGAAAGCCTGGCCGACGTAACCGATCGAGAGGTTTTGGTTTGTCCCCCCTTCACCGCCCTTTATCCCGTGGCTCAGGCCCTGAAAGGGAGCAATATCGAACTGGGAGCCCAGAACATCTATCCGAAGGAGGAAGGAGCCTACACCGGGGAGATCTCCCCCGCCATGCTCCGAGATGTGGGCTGCCGATATGTCATCGTGGGCCACTCCGAGCGCCGGCAACATTTCAAGGAGATAGACGAGTTTATCAACCGGAAGGTCCATCTCGCCTTGGAGCACGGTTTGCGCCCCATCTTATGCGTGGGGGAGACGCTAGAAGAGCGGGAGGCAGGCCAGGAGGTGGCGGTGGTAACAAAGCAGGTGCGCGAGTGCCTGGCCGGGGTCACAGAGGAAGGGATGAAAGAGGTAGTCATCGCCTACGAGCCGGTCTGGGCCATCGGCACCGGACTTACGGCTACTCCCCAGCAAGCCCAGGCCATGCACCAGACCATCCGCGACATCCTCAAAGGGCTTTATGGCC
>CAZERB010000178.1:0-2945 GCA_964514645.1 uncultured Anaerolineales bacterium | reverse complement strand
TGGCCTTGGTGCGGGGCAGCCAGAAGCATGGCCGAGCCCATGATATCACCCTTTTCATCTTCCGGGGAGAGAAATTGGCTCTCATTCGAAAACCGATCCACCCCCCGGGGGTCTTTAGGGCTCCCAGTGGGGGGCTTACCCCTGGAGAGCCCTTCAAGGAGGGGGCTAAGAGGGAGGCCCGGGAAGAGACAGGGCTGGAGATAGAGATAGAGCGGTATCTACTTCGGATCCAGGTTCGGTTCATCTGTGACGAGGAAAATATAGAATGGAGTAGCCATGTCTTCTCCGCCAGGGCCGTGGGCGGAGAATTGGCCCCCCAAGATACAAGGGAGATCCTGGCCACAAGATGGGCCACTTTGGAGGAACTCCAGGGGCCAATAAGGGAAGCGGTCCTCGCCTCCGGTTGGGGTCTCCTGGACTACCGGGTGACCCTCACAGATAGAGCCGTGGCCCTCTTGCAGAAGGAGCGAGGCTGTGCTCCCTGAAATGATCGTAGAAGCGGAACCCCTGGTGGAGGAGAGATGAAGGAGGCTTTAACCCTTTTGGTGGTCTTCGCCCACCCAGATGACGAATCCTTTGGGCCAGCCGCAACCTTAGCCAAATATGTGTCTGAAGGGGTGCGGATCACTCTCCTCTGTGCCACGCGAGGTGAGGCGGGGGAGATAAGCGACCCGAGCCTAGCCACCCCTGAAACTCTGGGTCAGGTGCGGGAGGAAGAACTTCGCTCTGCCTGTCAGGTCATCGGCATCCAGGAGTTGCGATTCTTGGGCTACAGGGATGGCCAGATGGAGAGTTATGACCCCCAGGAGGTGGAAAGAAAGGTCGTCCGAACCATCCGGGAAGTTAGGCCCCAGGTCGTTCTTACCTTCGGCCCCGATGGGATCTCGGGACACTTGGATCATATCACTATAGGAAAGGCAACCGCAGATGCTTTCTTCTCCGCAGGGGATGAAGAGAGCTTCTCGGAGCATATGGCGGAGGGGCTATCCCCTCATAAGGCCGCAAAGTTATACTATGTGGCCGTACCCCGTAGCCGTTTCCGGGCTATGTCCCTGGACGTGCCCGGCACTTGCGACGATCAGATCACCACAGTTATCGATGTGCTGCCCTTCTTGGAGGTGAAGAAGCGGGCTGTAGCCTATCATAGGACCCAACTCCCTCCGAGCAACATCTTCGCCCAGATGTCCGAGGAGGAGATGCGCAAGTGGTGGGGGAAAGAGCATTTCGTCCTGGCCGCTAGCCGGGTAGGGCTCCCCTCAGGGATGGAGACCGACCTTTTCTGGGGTCTGAGGAAATGAGGGGAAAAGGTTATCCCTTCTGGCCATCTTCGCTCACCCTGATGACGAGGCAACCGATCCCTTTTCTGGCTGGCATTAATGGGGAGGGGTTATGATTCTAAATAGGTACGAACGAGGCCGATATTTTATGGGCCGGTTACCTCACGAGGGCGACCTTTTGAAGAGCATAGAAGCGTTTTGCCGGGAAAATGGTATCACCTTGGGGGTGTTTACCGCTCTAGGAGCGGTGAAGTCAGCCCGGCTGGCTTATTATGATCAAGAGAGCCAAGAGTACAGGGGGTTCGCCGTAGATGAGCCTATGGAGATCGTCTCCTGTATAGGGAATATCTCCTTGCTCAACGGCCAGCCTATCGCCCACGCCCATCTGGCCCTCTCCGATGGAGAGGGGAAGACCATCTCTGGCCATCTCATGCCCGGCACTGCCATCTTCGCCTGCGAGATCTCCATCCAGGAACTTCTGGGTGAGGCTCTAGTGAGGAAGATGGATGAGGAGACAGGGGTGCCCCTTTGGCCGAGGGGCTAGCACTCATCTCTGGCTCGGTGAGGGCAGTTGACTCACTGGCCATGGGAGTTGTAGAGCGTGCCGGTCTCATAGAAAAAGGGGATGAGATGTCTTGTTATACCAGGCACTTAGGTGACCTCTTCGCCGCGGCAGGGATCGAAAATACCAAGGAGAACCGCAAGAGGGCCGATGGTTTCATCCGGGAAATCATAGCCATGAAGGGAGAGGGTTGTCCAGTAGTGTGGCGAGAGGTGAAGAGCCGTTTGGCCGATCCGGATAAAAGGCTGGAGTTAGCCGACCGGCTGCGCCAAGCGTTCGCCGATAATAACTATTAAGGAGGTATCGATGGAGATCAAAAAAGTAGGCGTTGTTGGCTGTGGCCTTATGGGCTCTGGCATCGCCCAGGTTTGTGCTCAAGCCGGCTACCAGGTAGTGGTGAGCGAGATCAACGAGGATCTGCTCCAGAAGGGACTCGAGAGCATCAAGCGATTCCTGGCCAAGGGGATGGAGAGAGGGAAAGTCACCCAGGAAGAGATGGATGCAGCACTGTCCCGCATCCAAGGGACGGTGGATATCCACGATTTCAAAGGTTGCGACCTGGTGATCGAGGCCATCATCGAGAATATGGAGGCCAAAAAGGAGCTCTTCGCCTCCCTGGATGGGATATGCCCGCCGCACACTATCCTGGCCTCCAACACCTCGTCGCTCTGTATCACAGACATAGCCTCGGCAACAAAGCGGGGGGAGAAGGTAGTGGGCCTACACTTCTTCAACCCCGTCCCCCTGATGAGGCTTTTGGAGATAGTGCGTACCATCCTCACCTCTGAGGAGACCTTCGAGAGGGCGAGGGCCTTCGGCGAGTCTCTAGGGAAAGAGATAGTGGTGGCCAAGGATACCCCGGGGTTCATCGTTAATCTACTTTTGATCCCCTACCTTTTGAACGCCATAAGGGCCTTGGAAAACGGCGTGGCTACCAAGGAGGACATCGATAAGAGCATGGTCTTGGGGCTGAACCATCCTATTGGTCCTTTCACCCTCTTGGATCTTTTAGGTCTGGATACCACGCTCTTCATCGCCGACGCCATGTACGGGGAGTTCAAAGATAGCCGCTATGCGGCCCCACCCCTTTTGCGCCGCATGGTCAC
>CAZERB010000177.1:0-2953 GCA_964514645.1 uncultured Anaerolineales bacterium | reverse complement strand
TGGGTAGGGGCGATCGATTGGAACGTGCGAAATTTTCACGGCTACACCTACACCACCCCTCGGGGCACAACATATAACGCTTACTTGGTCAGGGACGAGAAGATCGCATTGGTGGACACAGTGGCCCCCCAGTTCGCTGGAGAGATGTTGGGGCGGATCAGGGAAGTCGTTGACCCGGGGCGAATCGACTACGTCATCGCTAACCATGGAGAGATCGATCACTCCGGGGCTATCCCTGAGGTGATGAGGTTGGCCCCACAAGCGAGGCTGGTCTGTAGTAGGAGAGGGGTGGAAAGCCTGGGCAGGTATCTTCCAGGCGACTGGGATTTCATGGTAGTGGGAACGGGGGACGAAATCAGCCTGGGGCGAAAGACGCTCACCTTCATTGAGGCTCCCATGCTCCACTGGCCAGACAGTATGTTCACTTACATCAAGGAGGAAGCGCTACTTTTGCCCAACGATGCCTTTGGGCAACATCTGGCCACCCCCCAGAGGTTCGCCGACGAAGTGGAGGAGTGGGTTGTCTTCGACGAGGCTGCCCGCTACTACGCTAATATCCTTTGGCCCTTCAGCCCGCTGGTTCTTAAGAAGATAGAAGAGATCCAAAAGATGGGGATAGAGATCTCCACCATCGCACCTAGCCACGGCCTCATCTGGCGCAAGAACCCCGAGAAAATCATCGAGGCCTACGCGCGGTGGGCAAAGGGCGAAGCCAGGCAGAAAGTTCTGGTCGTCTATGAGACGATGTGGGGGAGCACGGAGAAGATCGCCCGGGCGCTCGTGGAAGGAATCGCGAGCGAAGGGGTGGAAGCAGCTCTATATGGTCTTCCCCTGGCTGATCGTAGTGAGGTGATTAAAGAGCTTCTGGAAGCCAAGGCCATCTTAGTAGGGTCGTCAACCCACAATCAGCGGATGTTGCTCAATATGGCCGCCTTTCTAGAGGACTTAAAGGGGCTGAAACCAACTGGCAAGATCGGTGCGGCCTTTGGTTCCTATGGATGGGCTGCTAAGGCTGTGCAACAGATGGAGGAAGAACTCCAAGAGGCGGGCATCGAGGTAGTGGAGGCGGGCTTGTCCTTCAAGTTCGCTCCCTATAACGAGGAGATAAAGAAGGCCCTTGAATTCGGGAAAGCATTTGCGAGAAGGGTGAAATCCGCCATATAACCACTATTGGTTGTTCAGGTGATGGATACCCCTTCCACGGGGTTACTTTCCTCATAGACTAGTTCCATCCTCGGATAGAGGTTTTCCCTCTTTCCAAGGTCCTCATCTGCTAACCCTCTTCGACAAGGGTACCGACACTCCCTTCGTCTCTCGGATGTGTGCCCCTTTCTAACGGGCAGTTGAGAAAGCGGGATAGATCGATGCCACTGCAACATCAAAGCATCCCCACAGTAAATCACTCTACAGAACCACTCTTTCTGGCCAGGGCTCTTGCTTTGAAGTTCCCCAGAGCTTACTGATGTATTCGATTGAGAATAGGTCCTGTAATGCATGCAACCAATAGGTTCCGTTGTCCGAAAGAACTATCTCATCCCCATCGTCCTTCAAGAATCCGACGAGAAATAGTAGCATCATATATTTCCGGTAGACTTCGTCAAATTCCTTGTCAAACCTTTTCTTGAAATCGGTTCTTCTGAACCTCGTCTCGTAGATCCTCCAGTAAAGCCATCCTGCCATTTGCGTCTTCTCTGTCAGATCAAGTGACAGGGCAATGGGCAACCTTCCACTTTCCAGTGCCGTGATATACTCCCGAACATTGAAGGTATTGAGGTAGAAAACGTCCTTGAGGTAAGATCCTCCGCTTGCGCCGAGCCCGACGTAGAGAGGCACTGTCACAGAACAATACTTTGGAACTCCTGGCCTGGTGAAGGCCCAAACAGAAGTTCTCTCGAATCCGGCGCCATAGAAAATGCTTTCCAGGATGCCGAGCATCTTTCTTCTTTTGAAGATACCAGTGCTACTGTGGTTATTCTCTCTGGCAAACTGGGGCCATTTGGTATAAGGAAAATTGAAGAGAGGGTAGGTTGCGACCTGATCGACTCCCATCTCAACCAAGAGACGGCCTGCTTCTTCGACCTCACTGTAGGTCTGATTGGGCAACGCGAAAATGATGTCAGCATTGACGCACTTGAAGCCCCTTCCGACAGCCCGTTCGACGGCTGCCTTTGCCTGTCCAACGGTATACGGTCTGTGGAGGGTCTTTAGGTGGTGGTCTTGCAAGGCCTCCACTCCGATGCTCAAATGCTCTACGCCCATGGAGCTTATGGCGTTGAGGTTGTCTATGCTCAAATCATTGGGATGGCTCTCCATATGTGTGCCGCACTGCATATTGAAGGCCTCAAAGACGTGCTCTAGAATCTGACCAAGGCCGCTATAAAGCATCGTTGTGGGCGTTCCGCCACCAATGTAAAAAGAGGTCACAGGCTTGTTGCCGATCAGGTCGGAATAGACATCTATCTCCTTTTTAACAGCATCTGTGTATCTTTCTGCTACCTCAGGGTGATAGATTTCCTTGTTGTACGGACAGTAAGGGCAGATTTGGCGACAGAAGGGTATATGAAGATAAAGGCCGAACTCGTCTATATCCTGAAACTTGCTCTCAAGGGACGGTGTCTTGTTTTCAAGTGCAATATGGGTCTCTTTGGTCAATAGTCGCCTGAGTTGGGTTCTAAGGAAACCTTCGAGCCACATAGATTCGATCCCCCGGTCTTGTTTTGTCCAAAGCAAGTTGCGGCCAATATTGTGGTAGTAGTCTCCTGGCTGAGATGACGGCGGACATTGCAGAGCCTGCATCTCGGCCCCAAGTGACTCACTCTCTTTCTCTTGCCTTCTTGGTTCACCCACATTCAATCACACAAGGACTGCCAATTCAAGACCAAGAACTGCCAAAAGGTGCCAACTTTGTGGAAATGAAGGGATCTTTGGCGCGTCTGCTCGTCAGTCTTGGAGG
>CAZERB010000176.1:0-2980 GCA_964514645.1 uncultured Anaerolineales bacterium | reverse complement strand
GGTCCCCACGTTCACATGGGGCTTGTCCCTTACAAACTTCTCCTTAGCCATCTATAAGACCTCCTGAAATATATTTAGGCCACCACCCGCTGCCTGATACCGCCGGTTATCTCCTCGGCTAGTTCAGGGGGCAACCTATCATGTCGATCGAACTCCATGGTGAAGGTGCCCCGGCCTTGGGTCATGGAGCGCAGCGCCGTGGCGTAGCCAAACATCTGGGCCAAAGGGGCCTCGGCCCGTATAACCTGGAGATCCCCCCGGGGAGTCATCCCTCCTATCTGGGCACGACGGCCACTTAAATTCCCCACCACCTCGCCCGTGAACTCCTCCGGCACGATCACCTCCAGTTTCATGATCGGCTCCAAAAGCACGGGGTCGGCCTCTTGTAAGCCGTTCTTCAGGGCCATAGAAGCGGCTATCTTGAAAGCCAACTCGCTGGAGTCCACCTCGTGGTAGGAACCATCCACCAAGGCCACCCTCAAATCTACTACCGGATATCCGGCCAAGATCCCGCTCTTCATCGTCTCTCGGATGCCCTTCTCCACGGCTGGAATGAACTCCTTGGGGATGACGCCTCCCTTCGTCCGATCTTCGAACTTAAACCCTTCACCACGACCCAAGGGCTCCATTTCTAGCCAGACGTGACCATACTGACCTCGCCCACCGGTTTGACGGATGAATCGCCCTTCGACTCGCGCGGGACGGGTGATCGTCTCCCGGTAGGAGACTTGAGGCTTCCCTACCTTGGCCGAGACCCTGAACTCTCTAAACATCCGATCCACCAAGACTTCCAAATGCAACTCCCCCATGCCGGAGATGATGGTTTGGCCGGTGTCCTCATCGATGCGCACGTCGAAAGTGGGGTCCTCCTCCTCCAGCCGTGCCAAAGCCACGCTCATCTTCTCCTCATCGGCCTGGGTGCGAGGCTCGATGGCCACCGAGATGACCGGCTCTGGGAATCTGATCGATTCTAGCACGATGGGGTGCTTGAGGTCACAAAGGGTATCCCCAGTGAAAATCCTTTTCAAGCCTACTACAGCGGCTATATCGCCTGCATAGGCCACGTCAACCTCTTCCCTATGGTTGGCGTGCATACGCAAAAGCCGCCCCACCCGCTCTTTGATCCCCTTGCTAGAGTTGAGGACGGAGGAACCTACTCTCAGAGATCCAGAATAGACCCTGAGATAGGCCAACCGCCCCACATAAGGGTCGGAGACTATCTTGAAAGCCAGAGCGGCGAAG
The DNA here is from genome assembly GCA_964514645.1 of uncultured Anaerolineales bacterium. Classification (GTDB taxonomy): domain Bacteria; phylum Chloroflexota; class Anaerolineae; order UBA7937; family UBA7937; genus UBA7937. The sequence goes on along the minus strand of CAZERB010000176.1, from coordinate 1,738 downwards.
GGTTCTTTCTCGTCGGCTAAGCGGATTTCCTCCTTTTCCGTTTTGGGGTTGATCCCCGTGATAGGGGGGATGTCCAAAGGAGAAGGGAGGTAATAGATTGCCGCGTCCAAGAGAGGTTGAACCCCCCTATTTCGCAAGGCTGCGCCACAAAGGACAGGAACCAACTTCCCCTCCAAAGTCGCCCGTCGCAAGGCGGCTCTCACTTCAGAGGGCTCAATCGCCTCCCCCTCCAGAAACTTAAGGGTCAGCCCTTCATCGCTCCCTGCTACACTCTCCACCAGAATCTCTCGATGTCTGGCTACCTCCTCACGCAGATGGGGTGGAACCTCCCGCACTTCCTGCTGCAGGCCCAATTCGTCGGCATAGAGGAGCGCCTTCTGGGAGATGAGGTCCACCACTCCCGCAAACTCACTCTGCGCCCCGATGGGCACCTGCACGGCTACAGGGTTGGCTCCTAACCGGTCGGCGATCATATCGATAGTGTGCCAAAAATCTGCCCCCGGTCGGTCCATCTTGTTGACAAAACAGATGCGAGGCACGTGGTACCGGTCGGCTTGACGCCATACCGTCTCCGACTGAGGCTCCACCCCGGCCACCCCATCGAAGACCACAATCCCCCCATCCAAGACCCGGAGGGACCGCTGGACCTCTACAGTGAAGTCGATATGCCCCGGCGTGTCGATGATATTGATCCGGTGATCCTGCCAATAGCAGGTCGTAGCCGCAGCGGTGATAGTGATCCCCCTCTCCCTCTCCTGTTCCATCCAATCCATGGTCGCCGCACCCTCATGGACCTCCCCCATGCGATGGATCTTCCGGGTATAGAAGAGGACCCGCTCCGTGATGGTGGTCTTCCCGGCGTCTATATGGGCTATTATCCCGATATTTCGGGTTCTTTCCAAAGGAAAAGGCTCAGACATCTCTTCTTCAGCACATCGCCTATCCTAAAAGTTGGAGGGATAGGCGATATTCTGCTCACTCCTACAACTACCAACGATAATGGGCGAATGCCTTGTTGGCCTCGGCCATGCGGTGGGTGTCCTCTCTCTTCTTGACTGCGGTCCCTGTATTCTGAGAGGCGTCCCACAACTCATGAGCCAGTTTTTCGGCCATGGTCTTGCCGGGACGAGCCTGAGTAGCCTTTATTAACCACCGAATGGCCAGAGATTGACGTCGGTCTCCCTGGATCTCTATAGGTATCTGGTAGGTGGACCCTCCCACTCGCCTAGGCCGGACCTCCAAGACCGGTGTAACATTTCTTATAGCCTGGTTGAAGACCTCCAAGGGGTTACGGTGGAACTTATCCTCAATGATATTGAATGCTTCGTAGACGATCCGCCTGGCCAGGCTCTTTTTCCCCCGCTGCATAGCTCGATTGATGAAACGAGCCACTATTTCGCTATTGTACTTCGGATCCGGTTCCACCTTCCTTCGAGGCGGGCGATAGCGCCTTGGCATCTTAACTCTCCCCGCACTTAATAAGACTAGCCACCCTAGTCTTCTCCACTAAGCAAACCACAAACATCCCTTCTAGCCACCCTGACGGAGCGTCCTCAAGCCACCTACTAGAGAGCGGTCTTCTTGGGCCGCTTCGTGCCATATTTAGAGCGGCCTTTCTGACGTCCCTCTACGCCTGCGGAATCGAGGGCCCCACGGATGATATGATAACGGACGCCAGGTAAGTCCTTCACTCGACCCCCACGCACCAAAACCACCGAGTGTTCCTGGAGCCCATGGC
>CAZERB010000175.1:0-2995 GCA_964514645.1 uncultured Anaerolineales bacterium | reverse complement strand
CCATTTGAGGCACAGCATCGGCATAGGAGAAACAACCTGGGCCACTCGCAACGATGGAGGTGAATAGATGTCGACTATACTGAGTGGAACAAGATGCTTGGGAGGTGATGGACGATGAGAAGGCTGTCGGTAAAGCGGAGCGCGGCGGGGATCGTTCTACTCACCCTTCTTTGGTTCGGGGTGCTGTGGGGCGCTGTGGAGGCGCTGTTCGGTGGACTTCTCCACCTTTTGCTGCCTCCAACATATCAGGGGAAGGTGATGATGGCGTTGGCGATGGGGCTGATGGCCTATGCCGTCCGGCGGACGGGAAAGCCTTGGATTCCTCTGGGGATGGCCCTGATTGCCGCGCCGCTCAAGCTCTTCTCCGCCGTCGTATTTGCCCTTCCCGTTTCCGCTCCTGAGGTGATGAACCCCGCCTTCGCCATCCTCGCGCAGGGGGCTGCCTTCTCGCTGGTCGCCGTTGCCCTACAGCGCCGGCCTCTGGCCGTTCCGCTTCGTTTTGGGCTCATTGGGGCAGGGGCAGGGGCCCTGCAATCGCTGTTGTTCGTCGGGTTGGTGCGCGGTCCCGGCCTGTGGATCTATCCGCCTCTTATGGTGCTCCAGGAATTGGGGACGAAGTTTCCTTCCTGGGCCCTCTCCGCGTCAGGGATCGCAAGTTTCTTGAGCGTCTCGGTTCCCTACTCGGCGTTGGCTGGTGGGGTCGCTGCGCTCGCCGTCGGATCCGCCCCGCTACGCGCGCGGACGTATCGTCCCGCGTTTCTCCTCGCAGGGACCGCTCTATGCCTGGTGATCTTCTTTCTCGCCTCTTGGTTCATCTAGAGGAGAAAGGGGAGCGCTCCGGCGTCATCATTAGCGGTGGGATTGGCGCTGGCAAAACCCGCACAAGCGAACAGCTGGCTGCGGCTCTCAAGGAGCGGGGCTTTTCCGTAGGCGGGATCCTCTCCCCGCGGATCATTCAGGATGGTGAGACGGTTGGTTACACGGCCTGTGATCTGGCAAGCGGTATGCAGCAGCCGTTCGCCCGCCTCGAGCCGCCGGGGCTGGCGGTAGGCAGGTTCTTCATCGCTGAAGAGGGACTTACGGTCGCCCGCAGCGCGATCGAACGGGCGGCTGCCACCGCGCAGGTCGTGTTTGTGGATGAGGTTGGTCGCCTGGAGCTTGCTGGCGGTGGTCTTGCTCCCGCGGTTCGCGTCCTCCTGCGCTCGAAAGCCCTTCCGGTCCTACTCGTCCGGTCGTCGTTTCTCGATGCGGTCGTGCGCACTTTCTCCATTGCGCGCTTCGAAGTCCTGCAGGCCGAACGGGGAGCGCTGCCTTCAGTTCTCCCGTCGGGCTGAAGCCCCTGACCCAAATCAGTCAGCCCGCCCTGGTACGTGGTGGGCCAGGGGACAGGCCGACGCTACTGCTGCTTTGCTTCATCTTCCTCGATGGGCTATAATATCTGTCGTGAAGCCAGAATTACGATCCGGGTACAGAATCAACATAGGAGGAAAGTGTTGACGCGCGAGGAGATAAGGCTTACCGCCCTCGCCTCTTGTGCCGGTTGAGCGGCTAAGATGGGTCCGTGCGACCTAGAGAAGCTGCTGCTGCCCATAGAGGAGCATCTCCACCCCGACCTTCTGGTGGGGTTGAGGGGAGGCGATGATGCGGCCGTCTACCGCTTGACCCCGGGGCTGGCGATAATCCAGACGGTAGACTTTTTTCCTCCCATTGTCGATGACCCATACGAGTACGGAGCCATCGCCGCCGCCAACGCCATGAGCGACGTCTACGCTATGGGGGGAGAGGTGCTTTTGGCCCTCAATGTGGCCGCCTTCCCCGATACCTTGCCCATGGAGGTGCTCAACTCCATCCTTCAGGGTGGAGCGGACAAGATAAGAGAGGCAGGGGGGCTTTTGGTGGGCGGCCATACCCTCCTCGACGATGAGCCTAAGTACGGTCTCTGTGTTACCGGGGTCGTCCACCCTGACAAGGTGATCACCAAAGTGGGGGCCAAGCCAGGGGACCTCTTGGTCCTCACCAAGCCCCTCGGTGTGGCGTTGGTCGCCACCGCCCTTAAAGCCCAAGCAGCCAAGGAAGAAGATGCGCGGGCGGCGGTAAAGAGCATGCTCAGGCTCAACCGAGCCGCCGCCCAGGTTATGCAGGAGGTGGGAGTTCACGCCTGCACCGACGTAACCGGCTTCGCCCTCCTGGGCCACGCCTGGGAGATGGCCAAGCGGAGCCAGGTTGGCTTGAAGATTTCGGTCAGTGCTCTCCCCCTTCTCCCCGGAGCCCTAGATTATGCAGCCCGGGGATTCATCCCCGGTGGGCTAGTGCGCAACCGCAAATATATCTTGGAAAACGATAGGGCCGTCCTTCCAGAAGGGCTCTCAGAGGAGGTGATAGATCTCCTCTTCTGCCCCGAGACCTCGGGAGGCCTACTTATCGCCGTGCCTCCCGACCGTTCGAGACATCTACAAGAACTCCTCACCCAGCGAGGCGAGGAGCACTGGGTCATAGGGGAGGTGATAGAAGGCGATAAGATCGAAGTCGTGGCTTAAGACCAAATAGAGCGGTGAGGTGATCTACAGAAGTTGATAAGAAAAAGAGGCCAACTTGTAGATTGGCCTCTTTTACATTCTTGGAAATTCTACTTTGTGTACCTCTCCTCCTTCCAGGGGTCGCCATCGTTGTGGTAACCCCGTGATTCCCAGTAGCCGGGCCGGTCATCTTCCATGAACTCCAGCCCCCGCACCCATTTGGCGCTCTTCCAGGCGTACCTCTTGGGCACCACCAGCCGGAGGGGCCAGCCATGCTCCAGGGTCAGGTCCCGGCCATCGTGACGGTAGGCGAAAAGGACATCATCGTCCAGGAGGGCTTGGAGAGGGAGGTTAGTGGAATAGCCGCCATCACAGTGGACCATGACGTGCTTGGCTTCGGGTCTGGGCCTTATACGCTTCATCACTTCCGGGAAACTTACCCCCTCCCAGAGGTTATCCAGCCTGCTCCAACGGGTGAC
>CAZERB010000174.1:0-3032 GCA_964514645.1 uncultured Anaerolineales bacterium | reverse complement strand
TCATGTTAGAAGCGATGGAGGAGGCGAGGGCCTCGGGCTTCGAGTGCGGCATCGTCACCAACGGCTACTGGGTAACGGCTCTCGATGATACCGTGGAATGGCTGCGACCTATCTCAGAGATAGGGGTGAAGGACCTCTCAATCTCCAGCGACCTCTTCCATGGGGAGGAGGAGCCGGAGAGGCAAAAGGCCAAAGTTGTCGAGGAGGCGGCCAGACAACTGGGGCTCCCCGCCGAGGTCATCGCCATCGAGGAGCCTTGCCTGGAAGAGGTTCCTGGGGAGAAGGGAGAGCCCATCGTGGGGGGCTCCGTCCGTTTCCGGGGCCGAGCGGTGGTCAAACTGGCTAAGGGGTTACCCCGTCGCCCATGGCAAGAGTTTATCGAGTGTCCCTGCGAGACTTTAGATGACCCTAAGCGGGTTCATATCGATTACCTAGGGCATGTGCACCTCTGTCAAGGGCTGACTATCGGCAACGCCTTAGAGCGATCTTTGGCCCAAGTGATGAGCGACTATGACCCGACCTCGCACCCCATCGTAGGGCCGCTTCTTTCCGGTGGGCCGGCCGCTCTGGTCGAAAGGTATAGCCTGCCCCACGAGGAGGGGTATGTGGAGGCTTGCCACCTCTGCTATGTGGCCCGCGAGATGCTCCGTCCCCAGTTCCCGGAAGCCCTGGGGCCAGGTCAGATGTACGGTGAAGGGCTAGAGTGAGGGAGGGAAGATGGCTACGGCTCTAGGTTTGGTTGGTTCAGCCCGCCTCTGGGGCAACTCGGAGATAGTGGTGCGGGAGGCCCTACTGGGGGCTCAGGAGGAGGGCGCAAAGGTAGAGATGCTCCGCCTCACCGATCTCTCTATCGAGCCCTGCAACGGCTGCCTCCGCTGCGCCATCAGAGAGGAACTCTGCCCCTTGGACGACGATATGGAGTGGTTCCTGGCCAAGGTTCGGGAGAGCGACGCTTTGGTCCTCTCAGCGCCCACATATATGCTCGGCCCAGCGGCTATCGTCAAATTGATTCTCGACCGGCTCCTGATGCTTACCCCCTACTTTATGGAGGCTGCTCGGTCAACTAAGCCCGGGGCCACTATCGCGCTCTCTGGGCGGCGGGATTTGCGCGGTGTCACCCAGCCTTTCTTGAACGCCTTGGTGATGGGGTTGGGCTTCCGATTGGCGGATAGCTTCTATGTCCACCAGCCTGGGCCGGGGGAGGTCTCGCTGGACGATGAGATGATGGTGCGGATACATGAGTTGGGGCGGCGGCTGGCCCGAGGCGAAAAGGGGGAGCGGTTACCCGAAGGGAACGTCTGCCCTGTCTGTTGGAGCGACTTTTTCTTCTTAGAGGGAGACAAGGTGATCTGCCCTCTTTGCGGCAGTGAGGCCCAGGTAGAGGTAGAAGAGGGAGAGGTGAGGTTAGCCTTCCAGCCGGCAGGGCGGAGGCGGTGGGGTTATGGCTGGCAGCGGGAGCATATAGAAGGGTGGATAAGGCCCACGGTTCCTAGGTTTTTGGCTCATCGGGAGGAGATAAAGGCCCGCCGGAAGCGGTACCAAGGGATGGACGAGGTTTGGATAGAGGCACCATCACTATGAGGAGGTGTAAAATGGTGTATAGACCATCGAAAGAGGAAGCGGTAGAGAGAGCGTCTAGGGATTTTCTTGCCGGTTTCACCTGATCAGAGGCGGTGCTTATGGCTCTCGGGGAGAGCCTGGGGGTGGAGAGCGAACTCGTTCCTCGCATCGCTACCGGCTTCCATGGTGGGGTAGGGGGCAGCCATCGCTGGATCTGCGGTGCGCTTTCAGGAGGGGTGATAGCAGCGGGGATAGCCTTCGGCAGAGAGAAGCCGAGGGAGAGCACAGAAGAGGTAGACACCCTTGTTCAGCGGTTGCTTGGCGAGTTCGCAGAGAGGTTCGGGAGCGTCAGGTGTTATGAGTTGGTGGGTATACCTTATGAGGAAGAGGAGTGGTCTGAGAAGTGGCACGCCATGAAGATGGAGGATAGGTGCCTGGATTTCGTGCAGTTCGTGGTGGGAAGGTGGCTGGAATTAGCGGGGAGATAATGCCCTCTTTAGATGGATATCGCAAGAAGCGGGATTTTGCTAAGAGCGCTGAGCCGGAAGGGGAATTGATAGGGTCGGGCCAGAGCCGCTTCGTGGTGCAAAAGCACGAGGCGCGGACCCTCCATTACGACTTTCGGCTGGAGCATGGAGGGGTGCTCGTCTCCTGGGCGGTGCCCAAGGGCCCACCGGAGGCCACCTCCCAAAGGCGGCTGGCCATCCAGACCGAGGACCACCCCGTCGATTATATCGACTTCGAGGGAGAGATAGCGGAGGGAGAATACGGCGCGGGCACGGTAGAGATCTGGGATCGGGGCCATTATTACCTCCGCCTGTGGACGGAGAAGGAGATAAAGGTAACCCTCCGCGGCCAGAAGTTGGAGGGCAACTACGCCCTGGTCCATACAGATGGGAACCGCTGGTTGTTCATCAAGGAGAGGGAGGGGTAGAGTAGGGGCGGGTTTTGAAGCCCGCCCTACTCAGTTTACTCGCTCAGCGCCTTGATTATCTCCCGGCAGAAGGCAGGCAGATCGCTGGGCATGCGGGAGGTTATCAGGTTCCCGTCCCGCACCACCTCGGCGTCCACCCACTCGGCCCCGGCGTTTATTATATCGTCCTTGATGGCGAAAAATGAGGTCATCTTCCGCCTTTTGAGTATCCCCGCCGAGGCGGGAAGCCACCCCGCGTGGCAGATGGCGGCTACTATCTTTCCCTGGTTGAAACCCTCTCGCACCAGGTTCACCATAGCCGGATACCTGCGCATGATGTCGGGGGCATAGCCTCCGGGGATGATGATGGCGTCGAAATCGGCCGCGCTAACCTCATCGGCCGAAGCGTCCACTTCAACCTCATAGCCGTGCTTGCTGGTGTAGGTCTTGGCGCTCCCCGTGCCTATAACCTTCACCTCCGCCCCCGCCTCCCGCATCCGCAAAAGCGGATACCAGAGTTCCAGGTCCTGGTAGAGGTTCTCCGCCAGAACGGCCACCC
>CAZERB010000173.1:0-3039 GCA_964514645.1 uncultured Anaerolineales bacterium | reverse complement strand
TCTGCCTCTTGATGAACTGCCTGATATTGTCGTAGTTGTAATGGATGAGGGGGTTCTCCAGATACCCCTGGGGGCCATCGAGTATAACCAACTCGTGAACCTCTCGGCTCTCGTCATAACGCCCCTTATGGCGGCGAAAGAGACGTAGTTGGTAGTCAGGATACCACCCTGCGTGGCGAATCAGCCTCCCGAAGATGTAGTTGTGGCGGGGCACACAGAAGCCGTCAGCATCTCCCTCGGCTATGGCTTTTCGAACCCCTGTGGCCAACTCCTGAGTAACCCGCTCATCGGCATCGACGAAGAAGGCCCATTCTCCTTGCGCCAACTCCAAGGCGGCGTTTCTTTGCCGGGGAAAGTTATCAAAGGGGCGCCTCTCTACCCGCGCCCCCATCTTCTGAGCCAGAGCCACCGTGGCATCTTCGCTTCCCGAATCGAGAACCAGGACCTCATCAGCCCAACTCAAGGTCCGTAAGCAATCGACGATGTTCCTCTCCTCGTTCTTAGCCAGGACGATGGCTGAGAGGTGAGGGCTCATGGCAACTCCAGTACCCGCTGATATGCATCCAGCCGCTTCTCCAACTCCCCTTCCGTGACCCTACCCTTGCGGGCCTCTTGGCGGGCTTTCAACATCTCCCGTCGCACCCCCAGCCCCACGATGAGACGAGCCATAAATCTGAAGGCCGGGCCGTAATGCTTCTCATAAAGCCTATATCGGCTCCTGTGGAGTTCCACATACATCGCTTCTCGAAACTGCCCTGTGCTCCTGCCTACATAATGGACGATCTCCGCCTGCGGCAGACAGAATATCTCCCACCCCATCTTTTTCATCCTCAGGCACCAGTCTATCTCCTCACAGTAGATGAAGAACCCCTCATCCAAGGGGCCCACCTGATCTACCGCCTCGCGGCGCACCATCATCGCCGCCCCCAAGGGGTGGTCAACCGGGAACGGCTCACCAGCCTCGTAGAGGGCTCTTGGATAGCGGCCGTTGAGGTGGGAGTTAATGAGGCGATGGTTGAGGGGGAAGAAATCCAAGAAGATCATGGGAAGCGTGGGGAAAGAGAAGGCGGAATGTTGGAGTCGGCCGTCAGGGTAGAGGAGTTTGGGGCCCACCATGCCCACTCGGGGATGAGAAAGTAGGAATTGGAGCATAAGTTGGAGGGCCTCACCCCCTCGGCCTGGTACGCCTTGGGGCAGGCGCACCAAAGTATCGGGGTTCAGGAGCAAGAGATAGTCTCCTTTGCTTACCTTGAGACCTTGGTTATTGGCGGCGGCGAAGCCCAGGTTCTCCTCATTGGCCAGGAGTTGAACCTGGGGAAACCGCTCTCGCACCATCTCCACCGTCCGATCCCTAGAGTCGTTATCGACCACGATGACCTCGTATCGGAGGGCAGAGGAGGCAAGGTTCGTGAGCAGTGAATCGAGAGAGAGGGCCAGAAGTTCTCTCGTGTTATGACTGACGATGATGATGGAGAGTTCCATCTCAGAACCCAATAGATATTTCCGTGGGGTGTTGATAGTCGTTGACGATCCGCACCCCCTCGTGGATCAAGCCCACCCAGAAGTGGGGGCCTGTCCTAGGTGGCGGCTCGTCTATGATGATACCGCCTGTAACCGTTACCTGCTGGCCTGGGGGAAGGTAGAGGTGGCGTTGGCCATCGATGATCCGAGCCTCCAATTCGGCCTCGGTGCCCAACTGCCAACGGTACGGATACCGTCGCCCGAAACTATTCCCCTCGAAATCCACCCCCACTCGGAAGGAGCCATCCGATTCGTGATACCCCAGGGTATTGAAGTTCTGGGTAGCCAGATAGGTAGTCTCAGGGGGCGGCCCCTCGGTTCTTATGGGCACCGCTCCCACGTTCTCTACGGTGGCCTTGAAGTAGAGAGTCTCCCCCAAAGCCACTATCTTGGGCCAGAACTCCACAAATCTCACCTCAGCCAGGGGGATGCCCCCCTCCTCGATGGTGAGGGGAGCCTCCACTCTGGCCGAGTTCCCTGCCACATCGGTGGCCACAGCCACTACACTGTATCTTCCGTCAGGTGGTGGAGGAGTCCCCCTATCGATGCCCCCATCGTAGTCGTACTCGATGATGCCCGGCTCCAGTTCCACCTTGTAAGGGCCGATCAGAGGAGCCGACTCCTCCTCCACCCCCCGCATCAACTTGGGCACCCCCACCGGGTACCTATGGCCCTGGTCGTCGAGGAGATATACCTCCACCTCTGCTCTCTCTGTGAGGCGAAAATTGATGGCCACCCGATCCCCTATCCCGTCTCGGTTGGGGGTAAAAGAATCGGGAAAGACGGTGAAATCCAAGAGTCCGGGAGGCGAGATATCGGCCCCACTGATAGTGATTTCCCCTTCCGCCCTCTCGGTCGCCCCCGTAGAGTCATCGGTCACCTCTACGACATAAGTGTAGACGCCGTTAGCCAACATTCGTCCCTCGATCGTCCCTCCAAAGTAGACTTGGTACTCCCCAGGGAAGCGGCGGTTCTCCTGTCGGAAGTAATACTTTTCCCCCTGGCTATCTACGAAATAGATGTCCAGATGCGAGGGACGGGAGATGGAATATCTGATCTGGGTCACATCGTCCACCCCATCGGCGTTGGGAGACATCACTTGGGGGGCCACCTCCACCCCATAGAGAAAAGGACGATTCATACAACCGACCGCTGCCAGTAGAAGGCCTACTACTACCCCCATGAGATAAGGGCGACTTTTCAAAGTATCCTCCCTCCTAGAACTCTATCAAAAGGCCCTCCCCTAGTCAAACTAGGGGGCCACTACCTGAATTTTGGTAGGCAAAACTAGGCGATTGTCCAACACTCTGCCTTCTGTGTCCAAAGCCAGGAGCCTCTCCCCGGTAGAGGCGTCGTACATCCCCACCTCGAGGATATACTCCCCTGGCGGGGCGTCGGCCTCCACGACCAACTCATACTCATCGATGATGAACTCCCCAGGCACCCAACTGGTGGTGGGCCTGGCTCCACCTCGGGGGAGAGTGTCCTTCTGGGCCCGCACCTGGTTTCCGCTATCCA
>CAZERB010000172.1:0-3042 GCA_964514645.1 uncultured Anaerolineales bacterium | reverse complement strand
AAGACTCTCTTCAATGTCACCATCGGGCTCGTGGTCATCTTCTTTATCGTCTCTATAGTCACCGTTTTCCTCCAACCCTCCTAAGGAGAGGTCTTTGATCCGATATATCCGCTGGTCAGCCCTCATCGCCGTGGCGGGCACTTTCGTCTTGGGTGCCCTGCTTATCTACCTAGCCCACACGACCACTACCCTTGTCGTTCCCGCCGAAGGTGGTACCTATGTGGAAGGGGTGGCCGGCAGCCCTACCTATCTCAACCCCCTCTTGAGCGGCTACAACCAAGTGGACGGTGATCTCGTCTCCCTCATCTTCTCTGGCCTTACCGAGATCAACGAGAGGGGAGAAGTGGTGCCAGACCTCGCTTTGAGGTGGGATATCTCGGAAGATGGCCTAACCTATACCTTCTATCTCCGCCCGGATGTGCGTTGGCACGATGGGGAACCTCTCACCGCCGACGATGTGGTCTTCACCATCGAGGCCCTCCAAGAGCCAGATTTCCAGGGCCCACCGGAGCTGGCTACACTCTGGCAGGCGGTTACTGCGGAAAAGCGGAGCGATCACATCGTCTCCTTCACCCTTCAAGAGCCCTTTGCCCCTTTCTTGGCTTACACAACGCTAGGTATCCTACCGAAGCATATCTTAAAAGGGGGCCCAGCCACGGAACTTCCCCCCCACCCCTTTAGCACTCATCCGGTAGGCACGGGACCCTTTCGCATCCTTGAGTTGACAGCGGAGCACGCCCTCCTCGAAACCAACCCCTATTATTATGGGCAGAAGCCCTACCTAGATAAGGTGGAGTTCCGCTTCTACCGCGATTACGGGGAGATCTTTGCCGCCTACCAACGAGGGGAAGTAGAGGGCATAAGTCGCGTCCTTCCTCCCGATCTAGACCGAGTGCGCCAAGTGGAGGGGCTAACCCTCTACTCGACGTGGCTATCCGGCTACAACCTTATCTTCCTCAACTTAGAGGCTCCGGTCTTCCAAGAGAAGGAGGTAAGGCAAGCACTGCTTTGGGCTATAGATCGACAGAGGATTATCGATCAGATCTTGGATGGACAGGGTCTGGTGGTCGACAGCCCTATACTCCCCAACTCCTGGGCCTATGACGAAGATATCCCCCGCTACGACTACAACCCCCAGAGAGCCAAAGCCCTTCTAGAGGAAGCAGGCTGGGTGGACACCGACAACAATGGGGTACGGGAGAAGGAAGGGGTCCCCTTAGAGTTCCCCCTCCTCACCAACGACGATCCCTTGAGGGTGCGCATTATCGAGGAGATCGCCATGGAACTGGCGGAGGTGGGGATGAGAGTTCATACCCAGATTCTCGGCTATGGGGTGAGCGAAATACTCCAATCTCGCCATTTCACCGCCGTCCTTTATGGATGGGGAGATCTTCCCCCCGATCCAGATCTCTACGAGATGTGGCACTCCACCCAGACCACAGACGAGGGGCAGAACTATGGAGGCTTCGCTAATCGGGATGTAGATGAACTCTTAGAACAGGCGCGGTTGATCAACGACCCCATCCAGAGAAGAGAACTCTACCGGCGTTTTCAAGAGATATTCGCCCAGGAGGTTCCCGCCCTCCTTCTCTACTATCCGATCTATAATTACGCCGTGAGCGAGGGGGTGAAAGGGGTGCAACTGGGGCCCCTTTCGATCCCCAGCGACCGGTTCCGCACCATAGCCGACTGGTACGTGAACACCAAAAGGGTGATGGTAAGCGAGACGCTTCAGTAGTTGACAAGTCGTAGGGGTGGTGCTAAAGTAGAGTTGAGCCGAGGTGGCGGAATAGGTAGACGCGCTGCGTTCAGGGCGCAGTGGGCATAAGCCCATAGGGGTTCGAGTCCCCTCCTCGGCATCGAGGATCCAGTTGACCACCATTCTGGTAATAGATTCTGATGAGCGAATAGCGGATCGCATGGCCAAAATCCTCCAAGCGGAGGAGATGGTAGCCTCTGTTGCCACGGAAGGGGAGGAGGCTCTGCGGCACCTCGATGAGGAACCTCCAGACGCCGTGGTCTTGAGCCTAGGCCCTCCTGGCAGTTGGGAGGAAGACCTATGCCGGGAAATACGAGAGCGGACCATTGCTCCTTTGCTTGTGGTGGGGAAAAGAGGGCAAGAATTTGCCTTGGCCCGCAGCCTAAATGCCGGGGGCGATGCCCACCTCCTCAAGCCTTTCACCACGCGGATGTTTCTGGCGCAGTTATATGCCCTGCTGCGCCGTGTGGGCTTGTCCCGGTCAGGCCATGCTGGACAGTTCGATATCGGCAGGCTAGCCATAAACGTCTTCCGACGCGAAGTGAGGGTGGAGGGTAGCCCAGTGGAACTTACGCCTACCGAGTTCGAGATACTGCGTTGTCTTCTGAACAACTCCGGGCGTGCTCTCACCTATCGGAGCCTGGTGAGGCAGGTACAGGGGTACGATTGCTCCTCTGAGGAAGCCCGCAAGTTGCTGAAGGTGCATATCTACAACTTGCGAAAGAAGATCGAGGCCGATCCCGACAAGCCGGCTCATATCTTAAATGTCCGGGGCTTCGGCTACCTCTTCGAAAGACGAAGATTCGACCGTGAAAGCCTGAACGAGAGGCTATCATAGAGTCATCTTAACCAAATCTTAACCAAAAACCATCAAAAAGGCTTGATTTCTTAGCGTTTTCGTTGTATAATAGTACCAAAGTACTAAGTACATATCGCTATTAATTATCCACGTGGCGTAGAGGCAATGAATCGTTGCTCAAGTCTGGGCACCTGAGCCGCGAGGAGCCAGTGGTGCAACCGGCTACGGATTCAGATAAGTAGCCGGTTTTTTTGTCTCTTGACCGGGAGAAAGGAGGCCGCGCCATGAAGGGGCGCAAATTCTCTGCACGACGAACCGATTCGCCCTGGCCCATCGGCCATGAGAAGAGGGGTGCTAGGGAAAGGAGACACGGAGAAAGAGGCTTCAGAAAACGATTGTCAAATAGTTTCTTGTTTATTGGTGTTGGCTTACTCATCCTGAGCATGTTACTGAGCACCGTCTCGCTGGCGGCGGTGCCGGCGGC
>CAZERB010000171.1:0-3044 GCA_964514645.1 uncultured Anaerolineales bacterium | reverse complement strand
CAGCCAACGATGGTGTGCCAACGATCACACCATACTGTAGTATCTGACCATCCTGCCTGTCCTAGCACGTCCTGTCCCAGACCCGACAGGGTCGAGGGAAACCCGACAGGGTCTAGGGATGACAGGCCAGGGTAGGAAGGTTTGAGGCTTGCTGCCAGCTCTGAGGATTCCCTCAGGTGTCCTATGAGGATTGGGCCTGGGCCTGTCCCCTGGCCTGCCAGGACAGGCTGGCTGCAGTCGGTCAGGGCTATCTTGGCCCTCGGACACGGGCGGCCCTGGCGAGATCCTTTTCGTGCAAGCATCGCTGGCAGCAAGCCGTATATACCTCGACCTCTTCCCTCTGTCGATTCCGGAGTCTTCTCGTATTATCTAGAGTAACAAAGGCATGAGGCATGGAACTCCTGAAAAGGGTGGCGGATGAGGGCCACCTCCTTCGGGTGGTCGGCCATCTACAAAGAAAGCATCGCCGTAATGGTTTCAAACCAGGCGTCGATGGGGAGACCTTGGAACAGTTCTCGCAGGAGTTAGAGGGAAACCTGCAAGAGTTACGAGGGCTTCTCCTTTCAGACACCTATCGATTTTCCCCCTTCATGGAGGTGGATGCCCTCACCTGGGGAGGCAAGGCGAAGACTATCTCTCGAGCCACCCTGCGGGACACCTTAGTTCAGAAGGCCTTGGCCCTCATCGTAGAGCCGGAGTTCGACTCATATCTAGCCCCCAACTGCTACTCCTTCCGAGTGGGTCGCCGTTCGCCCAACATAAACCGGGCTATCGAGCGGATAGTCGAACATCACCGCCAGAGGGAGTATTGGGTAGTAAAGGAAGACATCTCTTCCTATTTTGAGAACATAGAGCAAGAGAGGCTTCTAGTTCAACTAGGGGATCTTTTGTCCTCTTCTCCCATCTATAACCTCTATCGACGATACCTGGAGGCTCCCAGAGCGGTGAACGGTCGCCTCCTTCCCCGTACTAGAGGGGTGCCGGTGGGAACTATTCTGGCCAACTTCCTCTCCAACCTATATCTTCGCCCCCTTGATATTGAGATGCAAGAGTATCTCTACCTCCGCTACTGCGATGACCTCATCGTCTTCTGCCGAAGCGAGGAGGAGGCCCATGAGGTGAGACGGATCATCGCCGCCACCACGGCCGACCTGGGACTCTCCCCTAACCAAGAGAAGAGCCTGCTTCTCCCCCCTGGTACCCCCTTTGTACACCTAGGGTACCAGTTCGATAAGGAAAGGATCAAGATAGGGCCCCGGGCCCTGGCCAAATTCAAGGCTCGGATCAAGAAGGTCACCGGCCGAAAACGGGGAAAAAGGCTAGGGCGGGCCGCCTTAGCCACGGAAGAGGGGCGCGCCATCCTGCGCGAAATTATCGCCAGAGTGAACGGCGAGATCACAGGTCAGCCGCTGCGCAACTGGGTGCGCTACTTCGCCAAATGCGACTTCGATGATCAGTTCCGAGAAGTCGACTTCTGGATCAGGGAGAGGGTGAGGGCTGCCGCCACCAAGAGATGGAACAAGGGTAATTGTCGTCTCTTGTCCACTCACACCCTTCAGGAACTGGGGCTCAAATCCTTAGTGAGCGAGTATTATAAATGGAAGAACGGTTGGAAAGAGAGGAAGAGGAGCCTCATCTCCGCTATTGCCAAATTGGATCACTTGGAGGCTGTCCTTGAAGGTTACCGGCGACGTTACTACCACCCTCTCAAAGGATGTTACAACTTCCGGCCTGGGGCCGATGGAGAGACGATGGAGAGGTTCCTCGCGTATGGGAGGACCAATCTACGCCACATCCAAAGGCTACTTCTGGCTGGAGGGTATGAGTTCTCCCCTTTCATTGAGTATGCCAAAGTCAAGCAGGGTCGCGAAGATGAGAGGGTGATCTGTCGTTCCAGCCTCGCCGATGCCATAGTTCAGAAGGCGGTAGCCGAGGTAGTGGAGCGGCGCTTCGACCGAGTTCTCAGCGAAAGGTGTTATTCGTATCGGCCAGGGAGGAGCCAATACACCGCCTTTGGCCAAGCCCTCCGATACATCAGAGAAGGGGAAGAGTACTGGGTCGTGAAGGGAGACTTCCGAACCTTCCTGGACACCGTCGATTTAGGGATGATCTCTCAAGCGGTGGAGGATCTCTTTAGTAACGAACCACTACTCTTGGATCTCTACCTCAAATACCTCTATAACCCTAGGCTCCGGGAAGGGAGACTCCTCCCTCGAACGGTGGGGCTGCCCCGGGGTGGAACCCTAACCCCCTTCCTGGCCAACCTCTATTTGAAACCCCTCGATCAGGCTTTAGAGCGGTTCAGATATCTGCGGTACGCAGACGATATCTTCATCTTCGCGAAGAGTCGAACCCAGGCTGAGGAGGCGCAAGAGACTCTCAGGGAGAGAGCCCAATACCTCCGCCTGACCCTCAAAGAGCGTATCTTCGAACCGAGTGAGGAGTTCGAATGTTTGGGCTACCGGGTGAGAGGGAAGGAGATCTCCGTAAGGCCTTATGCCCTCAACCGCCTTAAGAGACGGATAAGGAGGGTAACTAAGAGGAGCAGATACCAAGGAGTGAAAGATGTGAGGATGCTGGAGGGACGAGAGGCCTTGCGAAGGCTGATAGAAAGGGTGAACCGGGTTTACATCTATCCCGGAGGAAACGATTGGGCCCGCCCCTTCTGCCGTTGCACCACAGACGAGCAGTTCAGGGTACTAGACCGCTGGATAGCGGATCGGATCAGGGCTTGCGTCACCGGTGATTGGTCTTTTCGGAATAGAAGGGTGGTACCTGACGCCCTCCTGCGGGAGTTAGGATTGAAGAAACTCGTCCCTCGTTTCTACCACTGGAAGCGACGTGTCTGGAAACAGGCAAAAGCCTAGTGTTTAGCCCAGCCCCTGCCGCCAGATATGGGGCTCCTCCCATGTGCTCCACCGGCCTCGGGCTACAGCCAAGGGGCGCCCTCGAGCACGGGCCGCTGTAGTGGGATGGCTGCGGCATTTCATGCCAAAGGACACAGCCTCTCGTCGGTCGGCAAAGGTTTTGCTGCCAGGCGAAGG
>CAZERB010000170.1:1409-3064 GCA_964514645.1 uncultured Anaerolineales bacterium | reverse complement strand
GCTCTATCGCCTCCTCGATGGGGAACCATCGGGCTTGCTCTACCTCCCAGTCGTGTTTCTCCACCTCGCCAGATCGGTACTCCAAAAGGTAAAAGTCCACAAACTTGTGGTAGAGTATCTTATCCTCCGGGCTGCGAAACCAGTATTCGATGTAACCCAACTTCCCCACGACCTCCCCTTCAAGCCCCGTCTCCTCCGCCACCTCTCGGAGGGCTGTCTGGGCGGAATCTTCTCCCTTCTGCACTATCCCTTTGGGCAGGCCCCATCGCTCCCCTCGTGGTGAACCCTCGGGGTGAACACCCCCCTTGGTGGCGATGAGGGCTACGTACATCGGACCTTCGCGCTCCTGGTAGATGACGCCCCCCGCAGACTTCTGTATCCGAGCCTTGGCCATGCTTCCCTCGAAAGTTGATGATACCACCATGCTCTCCTGGCGTCAAACAGCGGTCAACTTTAAGCCATCGCTTCTCCAAAAGGAGTAGTGTCTCCCTGCCCCATCGATACCCAGAGGGGTAAACCAAACGAACAAGCGGCCTCTTTGGCCGCTTGTTTTAACTCTTACCTAGCGAGGGCTACCCCTCACCCAGCCGCGGTGGCAGCCAGGGAAACCACCTTCCTCTCCTATCATACCACAACTGATCCAGACCAAGGGACTTGCCAGCCCGGGTCAAGAGGAGGATCAAGGTCACCACAAACATAACCAAGTTGAGGCCATAGGTAGAAGGGCTTAGGTGGGAAGAGGCGAAGAAGTAGTTCGCATTCATCACCATCCCGAAGAAGGCAGCGACTTCAGTGAACAACCCCAACACAAGGGCAAGACCTACCAACAACTCCCCCCAGGCCACCGATGTGGCGAAGATGGTCACATTGGGGACTGCCACCTTCTGGAGGAAGCCTACATACCAGCCGTTGGGGTTCTCTTTGGCGAAAAAGGCCAAGGTGCCCGACAGCCCCGCCGCAAATTCGGGA
This sequence comes from uncultured Anaerolineales bacterium, assembly GCA_964514645.1. Lineage (GTDB taxonomy): Bacteria > Chloroflexota > Anaerolineae > UBA7937 > UBA7937 > UBA7937. Next base: position 2,095 of record CAZERB010000170.1, on the reverse strand, counting down.
TCAGTCACCTTTCCCCAGCCCGCGTGAAGCCACTCATACCCTATGAGGATCCTGATCAAGGCCAGCCACACCGCGGAGTCCTTCGTTGCCCATGCCTTTTGTAAGAAGCCCATTGCTCTGCCTCCTTAGTTTGGAGTCTCTTAATCATTATATCACATTATAGACCCACTTTGTCAAGATTGTGCGGGCCTTCACAATTAGTCTGGGTTATGTTACACTCCTTCTGCCATCAGAAAGGGGGAGAAAGATGGAACCGCCAGCCACCCTGGAAGTTGAGCCCATCGGCTGGGTGAGGAACGACATCTCCGACTCCCAGGATGTCACCTGGGAGGAGATCGAATCCCAGGTAGTGATAGAGGAGAGGTTCTCCGAGGCCCTAGAAGGGTTGGAGGAGTTCTCCCATATCATAGTCATCTTCTGGCTCCATAAGAAGAAGGAGGAATCTCCTCCCTTGAAGGTCCGCCCTGAACAGAGGGAGGATATGCCTCTGGTGGGGGTCTTCGCCACACGGGCTCCCGTGCGGCCCAACCCCATAGGTCTCACCGTGGTCCCCCTCCTTGAGCGGCGAGGGAACATCTTGGTGGTGAGGGGGCTGGACGCTTACGATGGGACGCCGGTCCTCGATATCAAACCCTACCTCCCCCAGGGAGACCACATCCCAGAGGCCAAGATCCCCGAATGGCTGA
>CAZERB010000170.1:0-1309 GCA_964514645.1 uncultured Anaerolineales bacterium | reverse complement strand
CCCCTCGGCAAGTGCGGCAGAAAGAGGCCCCCTTGATATCGGTGTCGGCCAGGCTGTTGGAGAAATGCATCACGCATCGGGAGTTAGGGCAATGGCCCAAGCCATAGGTATGCCCTAACTCGTGAACCGCCTCCTTTATGGCCCGCTCCTTGAAAAGCACCTCATCTTCAGGCAACCCATAGAACTCCTGACGGAGACGGGGCAAAGCCACCACCGCATCCCTTCCCCCAGCCATCGCCTGGCCCAAGACGAAGTTGAGACCCGGCGTATAACAATCTTGATCCACCAGCCCTAACAGCCGATGAACCTGGGGCATATCCAGCCGCCGCAGATGCGAAAGGATCTCCCCCACCCGATACTGCCTTCGCCTTCGGTCATAGGCATACATCGGATCGACTAGCCTCTCCCCTACTCGGCAAGGCCGGTCAAAAACCCTCCCGATCGCTTTAGCGATAGACCCCAAAACCCCCTCTTCCACCTCGCCTATAGGCATCAGATAGATCGGCTTTTTCATCTCCCCCTCTCGCATTGAGAGCGCCTCACCTCGGATGTCCCACAGGGATGAGGTAAAGGGGCTCTTGATCTGAAGGCAAGGCTAGGACTTCCTGCACCTTCTCGTCGTAGAAGGCTCCGATGGGCACCGCCCCTAGGTCTAAGGCTGTCGCCTGAAGCAAAATATTCTGGGCCGCATGTCCTGCCTCCAGGTGGACATACCGCTCGGCCCGGAGGCCGTACTTGGCTTCCGTGCGGCCATAAACGGCGGTTATAACGATGATCGCCGGAGCCTCCCGCAACGCACCCTGCTTGAGCCCCGCCTCACAGAGCCTCAGGCGCATATCTTCGGGAAGGAGCACAGCCAGCCTATGGCGCTGGGGCAAGTAGTGATAGACCCCCTCACCCGTGGCCACATATAGTTCCAAGGGGTAGAGGGCTCCGGCCGAAGGGGCGGTGCGGAAACCTCGCGGGTCGGTGATCCCCTGGCCCGCCCAGAGCAACCCTGAGATCTCCGCCGAAGTCAACCCTTCCTCCGTGAACTCCCGAATCGACCTTCTCCTGGTCAAGGCCTCCTCCAGCGACACCTCACCTCTTTGGCTAGGTGTGGGCAGCGGTATCTCCCCCATCGATGAGGGCGTCACCTCCCTTTTTTCAATCGGGGGCTGGCAACCCAGGAGCCCAAAGATAATCATCAGTAACGCTTCACGCCTACTTACCCTCATATCCCCCTCCCCACTCGCCAGCAACAATAAAGAGACGAAAATGAAGCAAAAGCCCCTTCACATCCCACAGGGATCCTTTACGGAGGGAAGGG
>CAZERB010000169.1:0-3086 GCA_964514645.1 uncultured Anaerolineales bacterium | reverse complement strand
TGAGTAAGCGAGAAAAGACGCGCTGGGAACGACGGGAGCGGAAATATAGAAAGCGCCGCTACGGGATGCGCGTTAGCGGCCGCTCGGTAAAAGCCGTCCTCTTGCGCCTCATAGTGAAGAGGACCAAACAAACGAAAGAAACCGATACAGAGGCGAAGCGAGACCAACCTGAGAAACGAGAGTAGTAAGCCGTCAAAACTCGATCTCATTGGCCCTATAAAGAGTTGACAAGTTGCATCGCTTTGTGCTAAATGTTGGCCTGTAGGGCTGCAGGGTCTTTCAACAGGAATAGTAGGCCCTCTATCCTAGTGGGGAGATCTGAACGCAAATCGCAAAGAAACCGATAGGCAAGCCAAAACTAAAGCCCAAGGACAAGAAGGTAAGAATGGCGGGAAGATGGTCAAAAGTGGAGGAAGAATGAAGAGGTGGGATGAAGAGTTTGACGACCTACTTGCACGTCGCCGCAAAAAAGGAGAACGCTACGAGGGCGAGTGGGAGTGCACAAGGTGCGGCTACGTCCGCGTAGGAGAAGAACCTCCTGCTATCTGCCCAGAGTGCGGAGCCACGGCAGATAAGTTCGAGTTCTGGGAACTCGAGGAGGACTTGGATTGGGAGGGCTATGAGTAGTCCTCCATCCGGAGCACCTCTGTCGTTGCTCTGGCAATGTGGAGAATAGATAAGGGCGGGGTTTGACCCTGCCCTTCTTCTTTCCTTGGGTAATATTCATACCTTATGTTTTTTCGGTCCCTCTAACCATCCCCCTCGCTATCTCGTTATGTCGCGCGATGATGGGCCCGATCTCCATGGTAGTCAAGTGGCCCTCCTCCACCACCAGCCTACCGTTGACCATAGAGAAATCGACCTTCGCCGGAGCGCAAAAAACCGCTGCAGCAACCAGATCCCCGGCTCCCGCGTACTCCAGCCTATTCACACCGATGGCGATCAGATCCGCTGCCTTGCCCACCTCCAAAGAGCCGATATCCACCCGACCTAGGAGCCTGGCCCCTCCCAAGGTAGCCATCTCTAAGGCACATCTTGCGCTGAGCGCCTGAGGCCCCCCTTTCACCCGCTGGAGGAGCATAGCCATCCGCGCCTCGGCCAAGATGTGGCCAGAATCGTTGGAGGCGCTCCCGTCCACCGCCAGCCCCACCTTCACCCCCTCCTGGAGCATCTTCCGCACCGGGGCGATACCCGAGCCCAATAGCATATTGGAGGTAGGGCAGTGAGCCACCCCGGTCCCCGTCTCGGCCAAAAGCCCTATCTCCTCATCGTTGAGATATATGCCATGGGCGTAAGATACATCTCCGCCTACCCAGCCCAGATCCGCCGTATACTGGACGGGGCGAGAACCATACCTCTCCAAGCAGAACTCCTCCTCATCCAACGTCTCCGCCACATGGGTATGGAGACGAACGCCGTAACTCCTCGCCAACTCGGCCGAGGAGCGCATAAGATCGGCGCTCACAGAAAAAGGGGAACAAGGGGCAATAGCCACACGGCACATTGAATAGGGCTGTGCATCGTGGTGTTCCTCTATCACCCTCCGACAGTCGGCCAAGATAGCCTCCTCCTCCTCCACCACCTCATCCGGCGGTAAGCCGCCCTCCGACTCACCCAAAGACATGCTCCCTCGACAGGGGTGGAAACGGATGCCCAGTTCCCGGGCTGCCCAGATCTCGTCCTCCAACCGAAGCCTATTGGGAAAGATGTAGAGGTGATCCAGAGAGGTGGTGCAGCCGGAAAGCAAAAGTTCCGCCAAGCCGATGAGAGCGCTAACGTAGACCCCCTCTGCGGTCAAGTTGGCCCAGATGGGGTATAAGGTTTTCAGCCAGTCGAAGAGGGAAACGTTTTGGGTGGCGGGAAGACAGCGGGTCAGGGTCTGATAGAGGTGGTGGTGAGTGTTCACCAGGCCAGGAAGTACCATCTTTCCTCGGGCGTCTATCACTCTATCCGCCTCCTGGGGCACCTCGGAAGCAGGACCGACAGCCACGATGCGGTTCCCTTCGATGAGGATCGATCCCCCCCTTATCTCCCGCCGTTTCTCGTCCATGGTCACCAAGAGTTCTGCCTCTCTTACCAGCAAACTAGCCATTTTCCACTTCCCCCAGTCTGTGGTAAACTAACTTCACACGGTTAAGCAGCGTACAAAAGGAGAAGAAGGTGGTTGAAAAAGAGCATCCCGACTTTTTATGGCTAGATGGCCAAATCATACCTTGGAATGAGGCCACGGTGCATATCACCGCCCTAGAGTGGGGAACCGTCGGCTCGGTCTACGAGGGCCTTAGAGCCTATCGTCATCCCCATACCGGAACCCTCTACCTTTTCCGCCTTGATGACCATCTAGCCCGCTTCGCCGACTCCATGAAGATGATGCGTATGGACCCCGCTTTTTCACCCCAGGATCTGAAAGAGGCTATCCTAGCCCTCCTCCGGGCCAACAAAATCAACGATGATGTCTACATCCGGCCCTTCGCCTTCTTTGAGAAGGTGCACCTCTTCTACCCCTCTCCAAAGATGGCCGCCACCCAGATCCTCATCACCGCTAGGCCTCTTGGCTCTCATTTGAAAACAGGGCATAAAGTCCACTGCCGCATCTCCTCTTGGACCCGTATCTCCGACAATGTCATGCCCCCTCGAGCGAAGGCGGTGGCCAACTATCAGAATAGTTGGCTGGCTACCACCGAGGCTGGCTTGGACGGTTACGACTCCGCCATTCTCCTCAACGAGCGTGGTAAAGTTTCCGAAGGGCCCGGAGCCTGTCTGATGTTAGTACGACAAGAGAAGGTAATCACCCCTCCCGTTACCAGCGGTATCCTGGAGAGCATCACCCGTCTTGCCTTGATACAACTCCTAAGTGAGGTCCTCGAGGTAGAAGTAGTGGAGAGGGAGGTGGACCGCACCGAACTATATGTCGCCCAAGAAGCGTTCTTTTGTGGCACGGGGGAGGAGATAACTCCCATAGTCTCCGTAGACCGACTGCCCGTAGGCGACGGAGAGGTGGGCCCCTTGACCAAGAAGGTTATCGATCTCTACCACGACTTAGTGAGAGGGATAGACAAACGCTACTCAGAGTGGCGAACCCCGGT
>CAZERB010000168.1:0-3113 GCA_964514645.1 uncultured Anaerolineales bacterium | reverse complement strand
CTGAACGACTCCGGGGCGGAGACGATCATCGTTCTGAGCAAGATGTATCCGGTGGTGAAAGCGATCCGCACCCAGACCAAACTCAAGAATGTCATCGTCACCAACATCAAGGAGTATTTCTCCCCTCTGATCAAGACTCTATTCACCCTCTTCAAAGAGGCGAAGGATGGACATCGCGTCACCTTAGAGGAGGGCGATCTTTGGTTGCAGGCTCTCTTAGCCCGGTACACTCCAGAGCAGCGACCAGAGGTCGAGGTCGGCCCCGACGACCGCGCCATTTTTCAATATACGGGGGGCACCACCGGAGTCCCCAAGGCGGCGATAGGGCTGCACCGCAATCTGGTGGCCAACGCCTTGGAGATCGGCGCTTTCCTGCCTGATTTAGAAGAGGGCAAGGAGGTCCATCTGGCGGCCATACCGCTCTTCCACGTCTACGGCCTGGTGGCTACTATGTGTAGCGCCGTGTCCATGGGCGCCTCTATGATCATGATCCCCAACCCCCGAGAGCTGGACGAGATCCTCAAGGCCATCGACAAATACAAGGTCACCCTCTACATGGGCGTGCCTACCATGTATCTGGCCCTCTGCAACCACCCGGACATCGCCAAGTATGATGTGAAATCTATCAAGGCTTGCATTTCGGGGTCAGCGCCCCTGCCCTTAGAGGTGAAGAGGAGGTTCGAGGAACTCACCGGTGGCAAATTGGTGGAAGGGTATGGGTTGAGCGAGGCCCCCACAGCCAGCCACTGCAACCCGGTCTATGGAAGGGTTGTGCCCGGGAGCATCGGCCTGCCCCTTCCCGACATCGAGGCCAAGATCGTGGACCTGGATACAGGCACCAAGGATCTCCCCGTGGGAGAGATAGGAGAACTAGCCATCAGAGGCCCCATCGTCATGGAAGGGTACTGGAACATGCCCGAAGAGACGGCCCTGGTGATGCGCCAAGGGGGTTGGCTCCTCACCGGGGACATCGCCAGGATGGACGAAGATGGCTATTTCTACATCGTCGATCGCAAGAAGGACATGATCCTCTGCTCCGGCTACAACGTCTATCCGCGGGATGTGGAGGAGGTCCTCTTCGAACACCCCAAAGTGCTAGAGGCGGCCGTGGCTGGCATCCCCGACCCCTACCGGGGCGAGACGGTGAAAGCCTGGATCGTCCTCAAGCCTGGGGAGACGGCTACTCAGCAGGAGATCATCGACTTCTGCCGGGACAAATTGGCCAAGTTCAAGATACCCGCCGCCGTGGAGTTCCGAAATGAGTTGCCCAAGACGATGGTGGGTAAGGTCCTTCGTAGGTATCTGAGGGAGGAGGAATTGAAGAAACAAAAGGGGCAAGGGGAAGCATAGACCCAAGACCCATTGGGCGTTTCGCTGACTAGGAACAGACAGATAGGGATGGCTCGGAGCCGTCCCTATCTTGTAATTGTCCATAGTTGCCTGTACTGGAAAACACCAGCCCACTTGGTGTCGATAGAGTGTCGAACTGAAAAGGAGGGCGGCGACCGCATCAAGATAGTGAGAGCCTCTCGAATAAGGTAGAGATCGCTCGTGCGTGCAGAACAGGCCTTCTGGGTCTGAACATGGTTCCCCCTTCAAAGAGGGGATATGGTATCTTAGGGCTCAACCGGTGCCACCGGACGAGCGAAGATGAGATACCCCGTATGGGCCACCATTCTATCTACGGGGCGCAACCTAGCGGGCACAGTCTTATAGGGTCGGAGCAGTATCTCACAGACCTCGATATCTACAAAGCCTTCCTCCTCGAGCCCTCTTAGGAGATTTGAGACCTGATTGGCGGTGGGTACCACCGCTCCGAAGAAACCTCCGGCCTTGAGGGCCTCCCGGGCTTGGAGGAGGTAGTGATGGGGGCTCCTCACATCCAGGAATAGAGCATCCGCATCGCGCTCGTCGAACCCCTCAGCGATGTCTCGTTCTTTCAGTTCCACGTAATCCAAGAGCCCCAATCGGGCCAAATTCCTCTCGGCGAGGATTCGCATATCCTCCCGCTCCTCGTAGGAGTAGACTCGCCCCTCCGGGGCCACCGCCTGGGCCAAAGCGATGGTCAGGGCACCGCTGCCGGTGCCTGCCTCTATCACTCGGCAGCCGGAGCGTATATTCATCTTGAGGAGGATATAGCCAGATTCCTTGGGGTAAACGATCTGGGTGCGTCGCCTGGCATCCATGATCAGGTCATGGGTAGAGGGCTCAAGCAGCCAAAACGGGTATCGCAGATGAGAGAAGACCTCCCTTCCCCAGGTCTGGCCGATGAGGTCATCGTGCAGGATCCGCCCTCGATGGGTATGCAGTTCTCCACCTCGCTCCAGGCGCACGATGAACCGCTTCCCATCTTTCCCCAATAGGAGAACCAGGTCGCTCTCCGAGGCTATCTCCGCCAACTTCTCTTCCCCTTAGAAATCTCGCCTTGGCCCGAAAGCCCCACCAGTTGTTGTAGCGTCGCCGTAATTTGCGACGCTACAAAAATGGGCGGAACAGGGCTCGAACCTGTGACCTCTTCCTTGTAAGGGAAGCGCTCTCCCCACTGAGCTATCCGCCCACCTTACCATATCGAACCATCCGCTCTACTTTATTATAACATCATTCCCGCCGCTGACAAAATGGCCCCCAAGGAGGCCGTATCCTTTTCCCCGTTAGCTCGGTATTACTCTGGTGAACCATTTCTCCAAGGATAACTCACTATACAAGGAGGCGAAAAAGTGAAGAAGGCTATTGTAATAGGGATAACGCTGGGTGCACTTTTGGCCCTGGCCGCGCCAGCCTATGCTGAAGGCGGCGACTACCCGGTCGCTCCCATCCTACCGGTCAGCGAACAGGCCATGGACAACAACCAGGCCGGCTTCGCCCAAACGGAGGTGGGCGACTTTTACCTCTGGACGGGTGTAGAGGTGAACGTCCCCCTTCGTGCCACCAACCTAAACGGCTTGGGCATACTTAATGACTATCATGCTAGTCCTCCCTGGCGTCAAGAGGGCTACACCCCCATCTGGGCAACATGGGGCGAATAGCCAGGGGCTCTAGCACAAACTGTAACCAAGACGAAGCCCTTCCACCTTACAAGGGAAGGGCTTCATGCGTGAAATCACCCTGCGCTA
>CAZERB010000167.1:0-3128 GCA_964514645.1 uncultured Anaerolineales bacterium | reverse complement strand
GAAGAAGCCCTTTAAGGTAACCTCGAGCCCCGTCTCCTCCTTAACTTCGCGCACCGCCCCATCCTCCGGATGCTCCCCCGCCTCTAGGAAGCCTCCGGGAATATCCCAGCACCCCTTATAGGGCTCCACGCCCCGCTTCACCAAGAGGAGCCGACCACACTTCACCACCAAAGCCCCAGCACAGGGGTAGGAATGGTCGTAATGCTCAGCCCCACAGCCTCTGCAGACCTGGGGCTGTTCATCCAGAGACAAGGCCACCCCACAGTTAGGACAGAATCTAAACCTAGCCATGGCTACTCCAATGCTATCCTCAGCCTCTTATTTATCCGCCCCTTGCTCTCATGGCCTACCACCCGTATACGTCCCACCTCTTTGGTATTGGCTACGTGGGTTCCACCATCAGCCTGTATATCCAGCCCCTCTATCTCCACCACCCGCACCTCTTTTATCCCCTCCGGCAGGAGGTTGATCTTAGTGCGGATCAGGTCTGGGATCTGGAAAGCCTCCTCCCGAGGAAGTACGCTTATCTTGACCGGACGGGCCGCCTCTACCTCCCGGTTGATCTTCTCCTCTATTTGTTGGGCGAAATCAACACTCATATGCTCTAGTTCGAAATCCATCCGCGCCTCGAGAGGCTCCATATTTCCCCCGGTGACCGAGGCCCCATACTCCCTAAAGATTACACCGCAGAGGATATGGAGTGCGGTATGGGTACGCATCAGTTTATACCGATGCTCCCAATCGATCTCCCCATAGACTCTGGTCCCTGCTGGAGGCGGCTCTCTATCCAGTTTGTGGAAGATCTTTCCTCCCTCTTTGCTCACCTTAAGCACCCTGTAGATCTGCCCTTGGTCGTCCAAGAGAGTCCCAATATCGCTGGGCTGGCCCCCGCCCTGAGGGTAGAAGGCCGTACGGTCTAAGACGACCTTACTCCCCTCCACCTCCAGCAGTGCGGCCTCAAACCCCCGAAGGTAACTATCCATCAGATACAAGAGTTCAGTCACACGATCCTCCCCCTATATAAACGATAAGCCCTCGTCCTAGGGACGAGGGCTTTACCCCCGCGGTACCACCCTAATTAGCGGCTTCCCGCTCACTCGTTAGGGTACGCGTTCATACCCTCGCCTGGGATAACGGGTAGTGAACCCGGCCAAGTCTACTCGGAAACCCTTTCGGTTGGCGGCTCCGGAGGGATTTTCGCGCGGGGCCTCTCTTATCTGGCTCTCACCCTATCCAGACTCTCTGAAAGGTGGCACCTGCCTACTCGTCTCCATCATAGCCTTTTATTAACTTAGTATGCCACAGAAGGGCTATTTTGTCAACCTAGGCCCGTCGCAGACGCTGAAGCAACAAAGAAAGCCAGCAGGCTTTACAGCCTGCTGGCTGAAGACGTCCCCCGCTGTGTCGTGTGCTTGCAAGTTTTGAACCTGCTTTCGCAGGTGGGTGCCTACCTATCGGTTATTGCCCTACGGACAGCCCCTCTAGAGATCGGCTCCCTATGTCTCAAGTGTTGGCTCAAAACTCTCTAGTCGCATCACGGGCACTACAGGGCGACGCACTACTAATATAGCATATAATGGCCAAAATTGCAAGCATGAAACGCTTTGGTATCCGCGATTTTAAGGTTCTTCATCCTCCGCTAACCGAAGGTGCAACTCCTTCAGTTGTTCCTCCGAGACAGGCGATGGGGCTTGGAAGAGGAGGTCTTGGGCACTCTGGGTCTTGGGAAAGGCGATAACCTCTCTAATGCTCGATTCTCCCGCCAGGACGGCCACCAAGCGGTCGATCCCCAGGGCGATGCCCCCATGGGGGGGCGTCCCATATTCGAAGGCGTTGAGGAGATGGCCAAACTGGCTCTGGATCGTCTCCGGGGAGAGGCCCATGATCTGAAAGATGTGTTCCTGAATATCCCGCCTATGAATCCTAATGCTCCCCCCGCCGATCTCTGCATCGTTGCAGATCAAATCGTACTGTTGAGCCTTTGCTGCTCCAGGGTCGCTCTTCAATAGGGGTATATCCTCCGGGCGCGGGGCAGTGAAGGGGTGGTGCACGGCATCCCATCTCTTCTCTGTCTCTTTCCACTCGAAGAGGGGCATATTCGCTACCCAAACGAAGGCTAATAGGTTCTCATCTCTAAGGCCCAAGCGGTCGCCCATCTCCAGACGAAGCCTGTTCAAGGCAGCATTCACCACAAGGGGCTCCCCAGCCACCAAGAGAAGGAGGTCTCCCGGCTCAGCCTGGAAGCGCGAGAGCACGCTTTCTATCTCCTCCGCCGAGAGGTGCTTGGCCACGGACGACGAAACTTGATTATCCTCCGCCACCGCCAGGGAGATGAGCCCCTTGGCTCCCCCAGCCTGTACTAGGGCCGTTAGCTCCTCAATCTCCTTGCGACTGTAGCCGGCACAGCCGGGAGCCTTGATCCCCTTCACCACGCCGCCGGAGGTCAAAGCCTGAGCGAATACTCCGAATCCCGTCCCTCGTAACGGATCACTTATGTCAACAATCTCCATCCCGCATCTGCAGTCCGGCTTATCGCTTCCGTATCTCTCCAGGGCTTCCTCGTAACTCAGGCGGGGGAAGGGCTTTATGAGGCGTTTATCGGAGACCGACTCCACTATGTATATTATGAGTTCCTCGATTAGTTGCAGGATATCCTCCTGCTCCACGAACGACATCTCTAAATCGAGTTGGGTGAACTCTGGCTGGCGGTCGGCGCGCAGGTCCTCATCTCGGAAGCAGCGGGCGATCTGGTAGTACCTATCGAAGCCAGCCACCATGAGGAGTTGCTTTAACTGTTGCGGGGACTGGGGCAGGGCGTAGAAAGAGCCGGGATGGAGGCGGCTGGGCACTAAGTAGTCGCGGGCCCCCTCGGGGGTGCTCTTGATGAGGATGGGGGTCTCTACCTCCACGAAGCCCCGAGCATCGAGGAAGCGGCGGATATAGTTCACTACCTTGTGCCGGAGCATCAATTTCTCCTGCATGCTCCGACGCCGGAGGTCGAGATACCGATAGCGGAGGCGCAACGCCTCATCGACCGGGGCTTCCTCGCTTGGGTAGAAAGGCAGCGCCTTGGCCTCGTTGAGGAGCACGGCGCTTTCAACCGCCACCTCTATCTCCCCTGTAGCCAA